>CAZLHW010000089.1:0-10846 GCA_964559085.1 uncultured Acidobacteriota bacterium
CCTTCGCTATTATGTTCATAATAGCGCCAAATATCTCGTCCTCGGGTCTGTCACCATCCACTTCGACATAAACCCCCTGATCACGGTAATGCTGGATCAGAGGCTGCGTCGTCGTGTGATAAACCTGAAGGCGTTCGGCTATGACGTCCGCTTTGTCATCCTTCCGCTGAATAAGTTCCGCGTTGCATTCATTGCACCGGCCGCCCATTTTGCTCGGATCGATTGCCGAGTTGAACATTTTACCGCACTTGGGACAGGTCCAGCGTGAACTTAATCGTTGAATCAGCACTTTGTCGTCCACCATGACGCCAATACTAAGGATTCTTGCCTTATCCCTGTCAAACAGGGATTGCAGGTACTGAACCTGGTGCAGCGTCCGCGGGTATCCGTCCAGTATATAACCGCGACTGCAATCTTTGCAGGATACACGCTCTGCTACCATTTCGTCCACCAGGGAATCGGGAACCAGGGCTCCCGATTCCATATATGCTTTGGCCTTTTTCCCCACCTCTGTTTCTCTTCGGAGCGCCTCGCGAAGCATGTCTCCCGTAGAGATATGAGGAATTTTCAATTCCTGGCTCATCCGGCGCGCCTGGGTTCCCTTGCCGGCTCCAGGGGGGCCCAGCATGATTATTGCAAGCCTGCCATCGTTCATCGCCTATCCCGATTCAAAGGACCAATAGCGAGCCGCAAAGCCAACCGTCTTTTAAATCGCGATTCTCAACCCGCTATTCGTGATTCTTTAGCCTCTTCTCCCGCGGATTCTTCCTTTTTTAAGAAATCCGTCGTAGTGGCGCATTATCAGCTGCGATTCAATCTGCTGCACGGTATCCATGGCTACCCCCACAACAATCAGGAGCGATGTGCCGCCGAAATAAAAGGTCACGCCCAGACCTGTCGTGAGCCAGCTCATATTAATGGAATTCAGGAAATCGTCAAGTGCGGGTCCAATAAAGGGAATCGGCTGAACCTTGAAACCTGTAATCAAAAACTCCGGCAAAAGGCAGATCAGCACAAGGTAAATGGCGCCGGCCAGGGTAAGCCGGCTTAAAATGCGATCTATGTATTCAGCTGTCCGGTGCCCCGGCCTGATCCCCGGAATGTATCCACCGTATTTGCGGATGTTATCCGCAACTTCCATCGGATTGAAAATGATGCTGACATAAAAGAAACAGAAAAATATGATTCCCACAATATAAAGGAGGTTATACAGCGGCATCCCCTGATTCAGCTGATTGGAAAGGCTTTTCATCCAATCATAGGGCATTACCATTCCCAGCGTGGATGGAATTGATACGATGGAAGCGGCAAAAATGACGGGGATAACGCCTCCGGAGTTCACTTTCAGCGGCAGGTGGGTCGCCTGCCCTCCATACACGCGTCTCCCGACGACACGCTTTGCGTATTGCACGGGTATCTTTCGCTGGCCCCTCTCCACGAAAACAACCGCCGCAACGACCAGGACCATCATAATCGTCAGTATAATGGGCGTGAAAATCGACCAAGTTCTCGATTGAACATTCTCAATAATATTCCGAATGGCGCTGGGCAGCCCGACAACGATGCCGGCAAAGATGATAAGGCTGATTCCGTTTCCAATCCCTCGCTCCGTGATCTGTTCGCCGATCCACATAATGAAGGCTGTGCCCGTGGTCAGCGTAATCATTACCAGGAAACGGAATCCCCAACCCGGATTCGTAACAATACCGCCGCTGGACCGTTCAAGCGCAATGGCGGTCATAAATCCCTGGAAAAGCGTCAGCGCAACCGTAAGATAGCGCGTATATTGCGTAATCTTCTTGCGGCCCAGCTCCCCCTCTTTGGAAAGCTTTTCAAGGAACGGGACGACAACCGTGGCCAGCTGCAGGATGATAGAGGCCGTAATATACGGCATGATCCCCAGGGCAAAAATGCTGAAACGCCGCAGCGCTCCGCCGGTGAAGATATCCAGAAATCCGAAAATCGTTCCCGCCTGAGACTGGAAGAGCTGTTCCAGCGCCTCATGATTGATGCCCGGAGTCGGGATAAAAGCGCCGACACGATACACGGCAAGGAGGCCGAGCATAAACAACACACGTTTGCGCAGGTCCGGGATACTGAAGATATTTTGTATAGAGCTTATTATTGGGCTTTTTTCTTCCGGCATCTTTTTATCGGCACCTCAAAGACTGTATTGCCAGGCCACCACCACTCTATTCCCTGGAACCGGGTATTCGTTTAATCTAAGATGCAATAACCTCGACGCGGCCGCCGGCCTTCTCAATTTTTTCAACCGCGCTTTTGCTGAACTTATGTGCACACACATGGAGCGCATGCGGCAGTTCTCCGACACCCAAAACCTTCAGCCCGTCGCGAAGATTCCTGACGATCCCTTTGCTCTTCAGCAAATCCGGATCGACTCTGGCGCCCGCGTCGAATCCGGACAACTTCTCCAAGTTGACCACCGCGTACTCTTTTCGGAAAATATTTTTAAAGCCGCGCTTGGGCAACCTGCGGTACAGCGGCATTTGGCCGCCTTCAAATCCGGGGCGCATGCTGGCGCCGGAGCGCGACAGCTGGCCTTTGTAACCGCGAGCGGAGGTCTTACCGTGGCCGGAACCCATACCCCTTCCTACGCGCTTGTTTTTACGATTCGCCCCTGGGGCCGGCTTCAACGTATTTATGCTTAACATAGATCTATGCCCTGTCGCTTAGTCGGCGGTGGAAGGCCTGCAGGCCTTCCGCTGCCTATTGTTCTAATATCCTTACCAGATGAGGCACCTGAGCAACCATTCCGCGAATGGCGGCGGTATCCTCGCGATCGATAATCTGATTGAGACGCTTGAATCCAAGGCCTTTAATAATCAGTCTGTGCTTACCGGGCGCCGCGATTGCGCTCCGATAATATTGGAGCTTCAGACATGCGCCGGCCGTATTTTCCGCTTTCTTTTTGGATGCCATTGCTTATAGTTCCTCTGCCTGTCTGCCGCGCAGTTTGGCAACCTCATTCGGCTCCTTCAGCCTTTTCAATCCATCGAAGGTCGCCTTAACCACATTATGAGGATTCGTGCTGCCAAGTGATTTCGTGAGGATGTTGGAAATGCCGGCGGATTGAACCACGGCGCGAACCGGACCTCCCGCAATCACTCCCGTTCCTTCCGATGCGGGCTTCAGAATCACGCGCCCTGCGCCATAGCGCCCAAGGATTACGTGGGGAATGGTGCGCCCCTGCAGGGGGATGCGAATCATGTTTTTTCGAGCTTGTTCGACGCCCTTGCGGATGGCTTGAGGAACCTCTTTGGCCTTCCCCATTCCATATCCGACCATCCCATTCTGGTCGCCAACAACCACGAGAGCGCTGAAACTCAGATTTTTGCCGCCTTTGACCACCTTGGTCACCCGATTGAGGCCAACAACCTGGTCTTTAAACTCCTGCGCATTCGGATCGATCTTTTCCAAGCCTTCCTCCAATAAAACAGCCGACAGGCGGCGCTGTCTGAAGACGCCCGACCACCGACTGCCAACATTGTTAAAATTTAAGTCCTGACTCCCGTGCCGCTTCGGCGATTGCTTTAATTCGGCCGTGATATGGATATCCGCCCCGGTCAAAAACCACCGTCTCAATCCCCTTTGCCTTGGCGCGCTCCGCGATCATTTTTCCGACGACCTTTGAAGCTTCAATATTGCCGGTTTTTTTGAGCGTGCTTCGGACGTCCTTTTCCGCAGTCGATGCGGCGGCAAGCGTTTTGCCCTGCGTATCATCCACTATCTGCGCGTAGGTGTACTTCAGGCTTCGGAACACGCAAAGCCTGGGTCGATCGGCGCTGCCCGCCACTTTTTCGCGGATGCGCCTGTGAATTCTTTTGCGCTCGTAGGCGCGATCAACTGGTGTAATCATTATGCACCCTTCTTCCCAACCTTGAGCCGTACTACTTCGGAGGCATACCGGAGGCCCTTCCCCTTATATGCATCCGGCCTCTTCAAGGCCCGAATATCCGCGGCGTACTGCCCGACCATCTGTTTGTCCGCCCCGGAAATAGTGATGGTGGCCACATAGTTCTGAATGTTCCGGCTCTGCTTTTCCACCTTGACGCTTATCCCGGGAGGAATGGGAAACTCAATAGGATGGGAGTAGCCCAATGTCAACGTAATGTACTTGGGTTTTGCATCCACCTTGTATCCTATGCCCACCAGATCGAGATCCTTTGAGAATCCCTCGGTCACCCCGCGAATGCAGTTGGCCGCCAAAGCACGTGCTAATCCATGGTATGAAGGATACGGCTTTTCATCGGATTCCCGGATTGCGGTCAAGGTATCCCCGTTCAATTCAAAGCGAATACCGGGCGGTATCGGAGAGGACAGCGTTCCATTCTTGCCCTCAAACTCGACCTTCCCCTCGCCGATCTTAACCTTAACTCCGCTCGGCACCTTAATTGGTTTTTTCCCTATTCGAGACATAAAGCACCTTTTATCTGATTCGAGATTCGAGATTTAAGATTGAATACCCGCAACCTCAAATCTCGAATCTCGAATCTCGAATCATTATCAGCTGATTGTGCAGAGAACCTCTCCGCCCAACCCCTTCTCCTGCGCCTGCTTCCCGGTACAAACGCCCTGGGATGTCGATACAATGCAGATTCCCAGACCGCCAAGTACCGAGGGGATTTCGGATTTGCGGGCATAGACTCTGCAACCCGGACGGCTGATCCGATCGAGCGAAGAGATCACCGGTTTTCTCCCGGCAGCGTATCGAAGCTGGATGCGAATAATTCCCTGCTTGTTGTCCTGAACCAGGCTGTAACTGCCGATATAGCCTTCTTCCTTCAGGATCCGGGCAATTTCCAATTTCAGTTTCGACGAGGGAACGTCTACGGTTTCATGCCTCGCTTCACTGGCATTTCGAATCCGTGTCAGCATGTCGGACACGGGATCGGTCATTGTCATGATCAACTCCCAACTCAAAGAAATTACGAATTAAAATGACCGAAGATATTTTCCATTCGTCATTCGTCATTCGTAATTTGTGCTTACCAGCTTGATTTGGTCACTCCGGGTATTTCCCCCGTCAGCGCCAGGTTTCGGAAACAAAGCCGGCACAGCTGGAATTTCCGGTAATACCCCCGCGAACGTCCACAGCGCATACACCGGTTGTGCGCCCTCACCTGAAATTTGGGCGTCCGCCTCGCTTTGGCTATCATACAGGTTTTTGCCACAGTAACTCCCGTCAACTTGTCCGATCCGTCCGCGCGGCCGGATCATGGTTCCTATTGTTGCTGGCCCTTTTTGGCGAAGGGCATTCCAAGAATCCGCAAAAGCTCGTAAGCCTCGTCGTCCGATTTAGCCGTGGTGACGATGGTGATATTCATACCGCGGGCCTTATCCGCCTTGGCGAAATCGATTTCGGGGAAAATAAGCTGATCCCGAAGTCCGAGCGTGTAATTTCCCCGTCCGTCGAAGGACTTTGAGGAGACTCCCCGGAAGTCGCGCACGCGCGGAAGCGCGATATTGACAAGACGATCGAAAAACTCAAACATGCGATCGCCCCGCAGCGTTACCGTCACTCCAATGGGCATCCCCTGGCGAAGCTTGAAAGCCGCTATGGATTTCTTGGCTTTGGTTACCACGGGGCGTTGTCCTGTGATCGCCGAAAGCTCCTCCGTCGCCACATCCAGTATCTTGGCGTTGGCAATGGCTTCACCCAGGCCCATATTGACGTTTATTTTGACCATTCTGGGCACTGCCATGACATTCTTGTAGCCAAACTGCTTCATCAGGGCAGGCACGGCTTCCGCCTTGTATAACTCCCGAAGTCTACTCATGTTCTGACCTTTCAAACCTCGTCTTGCCCCTACTCATCCAAAGGCTCGTTGCACTTTTTACAGATTCGGACTTTTCGTCCGCTCTGCATGATGCTGTAACCCACGCGCGCATGCCGGCCGCACCGCTTGCAGACAACCATCAGGTTGGACGTGTCTATCGGAGATTCCTTCGGAAGGATTCCCCCCTTCACGTTTTTTTGTGGATTCGGCCGTGTGTGTTTCTGGATATAATTCAATCCTTCAACAACAGCCCGTTTTTTATCAAGGAATACCTTGAGCACCTTCCCTGTTTTGCCCCGGTCTTTCCCGGACAGCACATACACCGTATCATTCTTTTTAATATGCACTCTGGGCATCGGAGTCTATCCTCATCAACCGCTGCTAGAGCACTTCAGGCGCCAGCGAAACGATCTTTAAAAAATTCCTCTCCCTCAGTTCACGGCTGACCGGGCCGAAGACACGCGTGCCTATGGGCTCCTTCTGGTCATTAATAAGCACCGCCGCATTGTCGTCAAAACGAATATAGGACCCGTCTTTGCGACGGTATTCCTTGCGCGTTCTGACAATCACGGCCTTGACTACCTGCCCCTTTTTAACGGTCCCGTCCGGAGCCGCTTCCTTTACGTTGGCCGTGATGATGTCTCCAAGGCTTGCCACACGCCCCACCTGGTTTCCCAATGCGTGGATACAGGAGATCTTGCGAGCCCCCGAATTATCCGCAACATCCAAAATCGTCCTCATCTGTATCATGATGACTCCACCTCGAATTACGCATGGCGAATAAGCGATTCAACAATGCATATTCGCCATTTGTAATTTGTCCCTAATCTACAGCCGCGGCGCTGGTCAGCACCTTTTCGACACGCCATCTTTTCCGCGCGCTCAGCGGACGCGTTTCCACAATACGCACGCGATCCCCCACCTTGCAGGTTCCGTTTTCGTCATGCGCCAGAAATTTTGAGGTTTTCCGCTGAATTTTTTTGTAGAGGGGATGCTGGACCAATCGGTCGACAGCGACGGTTACCGTCTTCTGCATGGCTGTGCTTGTCACCGTGCCCACCTGGCTTTTGCGGATCCCTCTCTTTTTTGCTTCAGTTTCCATCTCTGCCCCTGTTAATTCGAGATTTGAGACTCGAAATTGATCTCGAATCTCAAATTTCGAATCGTTATTTACGTTCCATTTCCTTGAGTACCGTCAAAATACGCGCGATGTCCCGGCGCACGCTTTTCATCTTCGGAGCGCTTTCAATTTGACCCGAGGCGGCCTGAAAGCGCAGTCGTAGCAGCTGCCGGCGCAACTCGGATTCTTCCAGAGTCAGGTCCTCTTTGGACATATCTCTCATCTTGGAAGCTTTCATTCCGCCCCCTTTCCGAATCTCTTCACAAATTTCGATTTGCCCCTCCGCTCATGGCCGGCCAGTCTCATGGCTTCCTGCGCCTGCGCTTCCGGAATTCCCTCCATTTCATAGAGAATCTTTCCGGGCCGTACCACGGCGACCCATCCTTCGGGAGCCCCTTTTCCTTTGCCCATACGGGTTTCTGCCGGCTTCTTCGTAATCGGCTTGTCGGGAAAGACGCGAATCCAGATTTTGCCGCCGCGCTTTACAAATCGCGTGATGGCTACGCGTCCCGCTTCTATCTGGCGGTCCGTAACCCAGCCGACTTCCATGGCCTTCAGTCCGTATTCACCAAAGGTAACCTCGGAGCCACGCCAGGCTTTGCCCCGGCGTCTCCCCTTTTGCTGTTTACGATATTTGACTTTTTTCGGCATCAACATGATAGACGCACTCCTTGAGGTTACCGAGCGGCCTTTTCAGGCTTCTGCATTTCAAAAACCTCGCCTTTGTAAATCCAAACTTTCACACCGATTCTTCCGTAAGTCGTGTTCGCTTCGGCAAATCCGTAATCGATATCCGCGCGAATGGTATGCAGTGGAAGCTGGCCGCTGAGATACCATTCGGTTCGCGCGATTTCAGCGCCGTTCAATCGTCCGGAGCATCGCACTTTAATCCCTTTGGCTCCGAAACGCAAGGTGCCGTCCACGGCGCGTCGCATGGCGCGCCGGAAAGCGATGCGCTTTTCAAGCTGTTGCGCGATCCCTTCGGCGACCAGTTGCGCATCCAGTTCCGGCTTATTGACTTCCTGGATCTTCAGATTGACATCCCGGCCCGTCAACAGCTGCAGATCTTTTTTGAGCTTCTCGATCTCGGTGCCTTTCTTCCCCACAATAATTCCGGGGCGGGACGTGAAGATAATGATGGTCAGTTTATTCGCCGCGCGCTCGACCTCGATTCGGGAAATGCCGGCATGCGCAAATTTCTTTTTGAGCATCGTCTTGAGGCGAAGGTCTTCGTGCAGCAGGGCCCCATAGTCTTTGCGGGCGAACCAGCGGGAACGCCACGTTCTATTCACTCCAAGCCTGAAACCGTAAGGATGAACTTTCTGACCCACGGATTACCTCCCTACTCTTCCTCTATATCCTTGCCTTTAATAATGATGCTCACGTGTTTGTAGCGCCTCTGCTGCCGGTAGGCCCGTCCCATAGGCGCGGGCCGCACCCTCTTGCGAAACTTCGTGGGCCCCACATCCACTACGGCGCGCTCCACAACAAACTGATCAACATCCGCAGCGGCGTTTTTCTCTTTGGCATTGGCGACCGCAGAGAGCAAGACCTTTTCAATCGGCTTGGTTGCCCGCTTATTGGTTAATCGAAGGATAGCCAAAGCCTGCTGCACATTCTTGCCGCGAATGAGATCAATGACCAACCGGGCTTTCTGCGCCGATCCCCTCAAGTATCTGCCTTTTGCTATAGCTTCCATAATCCTCTAATTCGAGATTTGAGATTCGAGATTCGATAAGGTGGTCTCGAATCCCGAATCTTGAATCTCGAATCCTTTCTCCTATGCTGCGGGCGGCTTCACCGCTGTTGTTTTTTCAGCAACCTTGGTCGTGTGCCCCTTAAACACGCGCGTGGGGGCAAACTCCCCCAGCTTGTGGCTGACCATGTTTTCGGAAACATAAATCGGAATGAACTTTTTGCCGTTGTGTACCGCGATCGTCAGACCTACCATGTCCGGCGTAATTGTGGAACGCCGGGACCATGTTTTGATGACCGTTCGGCTGCCGGAGGCGGAAACCGCTCTCACCTTCTTGAGTAAATGCTCATCGACAAAAGGTCCTTTTTTGACTGATCTGGTCATGCTGCTCCCTACTTACCGCGCCGCTTGATGATAAAGCGCTGAGTTCGTTTGTTATTCCGGGTCTTATAGCCTTTCGTCGGCACTCCCCATGGACTAACAGGGTGTCTGCCGCCTGAAGTTTTTCCTTCGCCGCCGCCATGCGGATGGTCAATCGGGTTCATGGCGACGCCGCGCACCGTAGGCCGCTTTCCCATCCATCGGGTTCGTCCGGCCTTGCCGATGGAAACATTTTCATGATTCAGATTGCCGACCTGGCCGATGGTGGCGTAACAATCCAGATGCACCATCCGTGTTTCGCCGGAAGGCATTTTAATCTGCGCATATCCGGCTTCTTTTGCCAGCAACTGCGCCGCAGCACCGGCAGATCGCGCCATTTGTCCGCCCTTTCCCTTTTTCAGCTCGATATTGTGAATCATCGTTCCGAGGGGGATGTTCTTGAGCGGCAGTGCATTTCCCACAAGGATATCGGCATCATCGCCGGCAACAATCGTCGTACCGACCGCAAGTCCGTCCGGCGCAAGAATGTAGCGTTTTTCGCCGTCCGCATAGGCAAGCAGCGCAATTCTAGCCGAACGGTTCGGATCGTATTCCAAAGCGAGCACCTTTGCGGGAATTCCCCGCTTGTCGCGCCGGAAATCAATAATGCGGTATAACTTCTTGTGCCCGCCACCCCGGTGCCGGACTGTAAGACGCCCCTTATTGTTGCGTCCTGAAATCCTCTGTTTGGATTCGGTCAGCCGCTTGAGCGGACGTTCCTTGGACAACTCCTTGTTGTCGAGCGTTGTCCGGAAACGCATCGCCGGTGTCGTGGGATTATAGGTCTTTATAGAGGACATGATTTAGCCCAGCTCCTACTTTTATACGGTCTCCGAAAATTCAATCATCTTCTCGCCCTCTTTCAGCGTCACATAGGCCTTTTTCCAATCCGGCCTGCGGCCGGCGTACCGGCCCTGGCGCCGTTTCTTCCCGTGGAAGATGGCGGTCCGGACACTCTGGACTTTCACTTTGAAGATCTTCTCCACAGCGTCCTTGATCTCTATTTTGTTAGCGTCCCGCAAAACCTTGAACGCCACGGTTCGGAGATTCTCTTTTACGATTGTGCTCTTTTCCGTAATAACAGGGAGTTGCAAAACATAGTCTCTTCGGTTCATCGGCTTAATACCTCCTGTATCTGGAGGATGGCGTCCTTGGAAAAAAGCAGCGCATTGCTGTTTACAACATCAAAAATGTTCACTCCGTTTCCCGGGACTATCTTAACCTTCGGGATATTTCTCGAAGAAAGCATCAGGTTCCTGTCCTTGCTGGAATCCACTATGAGCAGCTTGCCCGTGAATCCGAGGGTGGAGAGGATCTTCTGAAAGTCTTTTGTCTTGTGGCTTGACAGTGTCAACGAGTCAACAACCGTCACCGAGTTTTCGCTCAGTTTTGCGGAAAGGGCCGAGCGCATGGCACCCTGAAGCTTCTTTCGCGGAAACCGGTACGAATAATCTCGAGGCTTGGGGCCGTGAACCGTACCGCCATGCCGCCACAACGGGCTGCGGATACTTCCGATTCGAGCGCGTCCCGTGCCCTTCTGGCGCCACAGCTTTTTGCCGCTTCCGCTCACCTCACCGCGCACTTTGGTTGAGGCAGTCCCGGCTCTAAGGGAATCATTGTAATGCTTCACGGCTTCCCAAATGAGGGGCTGGTTAAAGTCCGCCTTAAACACTGCATCGGATAACTCCAGCTTGCCGACCACCTCATTGGCAAGGTTTTTGACCTCAATCTCCGCCATCATCAACCTCTTGCGAATTACGAATTACGAGTTCCGGATTACGAACTCAATTCGCAATCCGTCATTCGTAATTC
>CAZLHW010000090.1:0-1612 GCA_964559085.1 uncultured Acidobacteriota bacterium
CACCAGGCTTCTGGGGTCGCGTACTATGTGCAGAAATTCCTTGCGGGCCACGGCCCGCGTCCTTCTCCAATTCATCTTAAGTGATTGATACATGCCCCGGCCGCAGCCGACCCGCCGTTCCGGGAAACCGCATATTCCGTTTTGGCCTCATGCCTGAACCTTCTCTGCAGGGGCTTCCTGAATTCCCTTTCCATGCGTCAGAAGCCGAATAGCACTGTTGAGCTGTTCTTTGGTTCCGCTGAGCACAAGGCGGTCTCCGGAATAGATCGGCTCGGAGGGATCCGGATTATTGCGAGTTTGAGTCCCCCGGATTATGCCCAACACCATGGCCCCGGTCTCCGACCGCAGACGGATTTCGGCAATTGTCGCCCCATGCCAGAAATAGCCGGCGGGAACCTGCCATGTTTCGGTAAACACGTCCAGTTCGTTGCTGAGCCGTATGCGCGGCACCGTGGTGCGGCGCTCCCTGAAAATCCCGAACCGCTGGTCGCGGATCGATTTGATTTCGGCCGCCACCACGGAACGCGGCGTATTGTATACGCGCAGGATACGCGTCATCAACTCGAGCGACGCCTCAAATTCCTCGGCGATGACTTCCGTCGAGCCCTCGTCCCAAAGAATATCCATGTCCGAGACATATTTCGTGCGCGTGAGCACCACTATTTCCTTGGACAGTTCCCTGACGGCTTCAATCGCCAGTCGTGTTCCCATTGGATCGGAAATGACAAATACGATCACGCGCGAGCGGCGGATGCCGGCAATTTCAAGGATATGCGTATTCGTGCAATCGCCGAAAATAATGGGTTCTCCGGCTTTCCTGGATTCGCTCACACGCTGCTCATTCATATCAATAATGATGTAGGGAATGCCGTTGGCCTTGAGGACTCTGGCTATATTCTGCCCACCCAGGCCGAATCCGCAGATGATGACATGGTCCTTGAGCTTCTCCGATTCGCTCATTTCGGCTTCCACGGAATGGCTGTGCCCCAGCCTGGGATTCCAGTTCCGCGCGTACCGCATGAGGAGTCTTCGCAGCAATCCAAAAAGGACCGGCGCGATAATCATACTCACCACGGAGCACGCGAGAAAAATCTGGTACGGACCGGAACCCACAAGACCGACCTCGGAGGCAGACTGCAGCAGTATAAAGGAAAATTCTCCCACCTGCGCCAGACCCAGTGCGGCCAGCAACGCCGTTTGCAGCGGGATTCGACCGGCCATCACCGCGCCCGTGGTGCAAACCGTCTTGCCGATAACGATCGCAACCGTCAGCACCAGAACCAGCCCCAGGTTGTCGGCAATGAAACCAGGATCGACGAACATCCCCAGAGAGATGAAAAACAGGCTGTTCAGGCCGTCGCGAAAAGGGCGGACTTCGGCAAACAGGTGATGCCCATATTCGGATTCCGAAAGGACCAGGCCCGCAAGGAAGGATCCCAGTGCCAGTGAAATCCCTGCGCCTGCAGACATCCACGCGATGCCCAGAAATAGGAAAATGGATGTCATCAGAAATAATTCTTTGCTGGCCGTCTTGAGAATGCCTCGAAGAATATAAGGAAAGATATACCGCGCAAGAACCACGACGAGGGCTATAAGCAGCAACGCCTGTGCC
>CAZLHW010000090.1:1622-10421 GCA_964559085.1 uncultured Acidobacteriota bacterium
CCGATGCCATCAGAGGAACGGCAATCATGAACGGGATGGTAATCATATCCTGGAAGATGGCTATGCCGAGCCCGATTCTCCCATGCATCGAATTCACAGCGCCGCTCTCGGCCAGCAGCTTCATAAAAATCGCCGTGCTGCTAAGGGCGATCAGGACGCCGTAAACGATGGCGGATTCGACAGAAGCTCCCGAATACCGAGCGAACGGCATTACAAGCGCGACCGTTATCAGCAATTGCAGCGGTCCGGCAACCAGCACCGCGATGCGGGTTTCCATGACCTTTTTAAGCGAATATTCCAAGCCGAGGGAAAACAGCAGAATCATGAGTCCGACAGTGGCCAATGTGCGGACATTTTCCACATCGTGAATCATACTGAGCCCGTAGGGACCGATGACGGCGCCGGTGACCACGAAGCCGACAATGGGGGACTGTTTCAGTCGTTGGAATAAATAAACGATGAGGGCGGCACACCCAAAAACGATTACCAGGTCGGCAAGAAATCCGGCTTCATCCATTTACATATTCCCTTTGCAGGCAGGCGTTTTCAGTGTACCTTGCACAAATGCCAAATCCAAAGAAAATGGAGCATCCGGCGCAAATCGAAGAGGCCCGCGGAGCGCAACGCCGCAAATTGCTTCCATGCAATCTGCAGCCCCGTGCTTTCTGATCCTTTGGATGAGCAGGACTAATTCTTGCTGCGCTTGTGATCGGCCGGCAATTATTGAACATTCTTTCGGCTCAGAGGCTGGTTGCTGAAGCTTCCGGGCCTTTCATTCAATCCGAGGAAGCGGGGGAATACAAAACATCCGCCGGAGCAAAGTTTTATCGGCGCAGAGCGGCAGGGTCCCGATATAGAGCCGCACCGGCCCGCAGAAAAAAATTTCACCTGCCCCAGGAAATATACGGCGACGCGCTTCGCATGCGGCACGCATGCCCGGCAGAGAGCCCGAACAATCCGCGGCTAATTCTTCTCGAGCCATGCAGGCAGATCCTTAATGGAATCGAGGACGGCATCCGGCTTAATTTCGCCGTCAAGATCGGACGGCCGATATTTACCTGTTCTGACGAGGATCCCCTTCATGCCGGCCTGCTGTGCCGCCGCAACATCCGTTTCAATGCTGTCGCCGATCATAACAATAGCCCCCGGAGGTAATTGCAGTTTCTCGGCGGCGGTTCTGAAAAAAGCGACGGCGGGTTTGCCGAAAACCATCGCTCCCCGTCCTGTTGCATGGGCGAGCGCCGCGACGAAGGGCGCCACATCCAGCTGCAATCCGCCCTGCGCCTGCCAATACCGGGTCATTCCCAGAGCGATCAGCACGGATTTCGGATCCGACTGCAGGAGGCGAAAAGCCCGGTTTAAAGTGCGGAAATCCCAAGCATCTCCCAAATCACCGATCACAACGTAGCGCGCGCCGCTCTCCGCATCCTCGGGAATCCGGGGCACCCCTTCAAACTCTTCGAGCGCTTTCGGCCTGACGAATAAAGCAGCTTTCCCCTCGCCGTGCGCACGCAGCCATTCCGCAGCCGCAACGCACGGACTCCATATCCGGTCGGGGGCCGCGGCTATGCCGAAGCGGCGGAATTTCTCAATCAATGCCGACCACCCGCGCGACGTTGTATTTGTCACATACAGATAGGGAATAGCTTTGGTCTTTATCCATTGGATCGTTTCCGCTGCACCCTCTATGGGTTCCTCCGAGTTGTACAGCACTCCATCCAGGTCTAACAAAATTCCGCGCATGGGCCTACCCTATCAATGATGCTTTCATCCGAGAATCCTCAACGGGATTGCCGTATCTCACCCGTGAAAACCCTTACTGCTCGCCCGCAAACCCTTGCCGATGAAGCAAGTATATCAAAACGAGGCTGGTCGCAATCGCTATCGGAATCGGGATCGCCGTGCCTGTTGTCTTTTTCTCTCGACTCGCTCAATGAAAAATGGAACCCGATCTCGATTGCGGCCCCGCTAGCGATTCTGACGTCTACGGCTGCGGCGCGCCGTAAAGATCCGCGGCCGGTCCGGGCTACAGCCGGCTCAAATCCACGCCTTCCCGCTGCAGCAATTCCCGTTTATGCGGGATGCCCAGTCCGTAGTTCCCGACTCCGCCCGAGGCCGGAACAATCCGATGGCATGGGAGGAGGAGCGGGATCGGATTACGGGCCATGGCGTTCCCTACTGCCCGCGCAGCCGCGGGCTTGCCGACCTTTCGTGCAAGCCACGAATAGGTCCGCACCTGCCCTCTCGGCACCTGCTGCAGCGTTTTCAGGACCTTTAGCTGAAATGCGGTCAGTCCCGAAAGATCCACCGCCACCGGATCATAGTCGCATCCGGCTGCAGCCCTTACGACAGCGCGCCTGTAAGACTCTGGAATTTCGCCCGGTTCCGGCGCGACGCCGAAGCGTTTGGCATAGCGTTCCCCCAATTCCTTCCTGCGGGCGGCGGCCGGACAGATTGCTGTAATTCCACCGGCACTGCACGCAATGCAGAGCCGCCCGATTTCCGTATCCGCTTCCGAGTAGAAATGTGTGTTCATGGCCTTCATTATATAAACCCCCAACACGACACGGAAGTCCTGTATAATTCCACTTTGAAAACCCGAAGGATTCGCATAAGTCTAAACTGAAAATTGGGAGATGATTATGTCAAATACAGGCGGGATCGGCAAAATTAAGGAACTATTGGGGAGCCAGTCCGGCTACTACCTCGACCATCAGAGCAAAACGGTAAGCAAGGATCAGCTGCATCTGCCGGGACCTGATTTTATCGACAGAGTCTGGGTAAACAGCGACAGGCCGACTCCGGTTTTGCGCAATCTCCAGGCTATATTCAATCATGGAAGATTGAGCGGTACAGGCTATGTTTCCATTCTCCCGGTTGACCAGGGCATCGAGCATTCGGGAGGCGCCTCGTTCGCTCCGAATCCGATCTATTTTGACGGAGAAAATATCGTAAAGCTTGCCATCGAAGGCGGCTGCAATGCGGTCGCATCGACGCTTGGCGTGCTGGGATCGGTATGCCGGAAGTATGCCCACAAAATTCCGTTCATCCTGAAAATCAATCACAATGAGTTCCTTTCCTACCCGAACTCCTACGACCAGATCCTGTTCACGAATGTGCAGCAGGCTTTTGAAATGGGCGCCGCCGCCGTCGGAGCCACCATCTATTTCGGATCGGAGGAGTCCAAGCGGCAGATCCAGGAGGTATCCGCAGCCTTTCACGAAGCGCACCAGCTGGGCATGGCAACAATTCTTTGGTGCTACCTGCGCAATTCGGCCTTCAATAAAACCAAGGAAGGCGGCCCCGACTACCACGTTGCCGCCGACCTGACAGGCCAGGCAAACCATCTGGGCGTGACGATCGAAGCCGACATCATCAAGCAGAAACTGCCGGAATGCAACGGCGGTTACGACGCTCTCAAATTCGGGAAAACGCACAAGAAGGTCTATTCGGAACTTACTTCGGAACATCCGATTGATCTGACGCGCTATCAGGTCATCAATTGCTACATGGGCCGTGCCGGATTGATCAACTCCGGCGGCGCAAGCGCCGGAGAAAGCGATCTGGCTGAAGCGGTGAAAACAGCCGTCATCAACAAACGAGCCGGCGGCATGGGATTGATATCCGGACGCAAAGCCTTCCAGAAACCCATGAAGGAAGGGATTGCGATCCTGAACGCGATTCAGGACGTTTATTTGTGCAAAGACGTTACTATTGCCTGATCGCAACCGCGGAAATTCCGGGCCGGGGTCGGAGTACGAGAACCGACCCCGGTTTCGCGCAGAGACCGGAACACTTCACACAGGCATGAACCATGCAGAATTATTCGGGTGTTCGACTCTCCGTCATCATACCGGCTTATAACGAAGAGGCGCGCCTGCCGCAAACCCTGCGCAGCGTGATCGAATACCTGAAAGCGCAGCCCTACAGCGCGGAAATCCTCGTGGTCAATGACGGCTCCACCGATGGAACGGAACGGATCGTTCACGAACAGAGTTCAGATTCCATCCCGATGAGGCAGTTTTCGCACGAGGACGGCGCCAATCACGGCAAGGGCGCTTCGGTGCGAAAAGGCATGCTGGAGGCGCAAGGCGCGTTCCGCCTGTTCATGGATGCCGATAATTCCACGACATTGAATCAAATCGAGCGCTTCTGGCCGTTTTTCGATCAGGGCTATAGCGTCGTCATCGGTTCGCGCGCGCTGCCGAACTCCATCATCGGCGTGCATCAGGCCCGGACCAAGGAAATTGCAGGCAGGGTCGGCAACTGGCTCATCCGGGCCCTCGCCGTCCCGGGAATTACCGATACCCAAGCCGGGTTCAAGATGTTTTCCGCGGAAGCCGCCAACAGGATCTTTACTCGACAAACCATAGATCGCTGGGGATACGACGTGGAACTCTTGGTTATTGCGCGCGCCCATGGCTACCGCATTGCCGAAGTTCCCATCAGGTGGGTCAACGCCTCCGGCAGCAAAGTCACCATGAAGTCCTACTTCCAGGTTTTTGGCGACGTCCTTACAATCCGCCGCAACCTCAAAGCCGGCCTTTATAAATAATCCGCAATTCCCGACGCAGCGCGTCCTGTTTCATGAGGCTTGTTGCGGCATGATAAAAACTCCACGGATTGGAGGCGTTTGTGCAGAAAAACGACGATGAAGCGCGAGGAGAACACGGAATCGGCGATCGATTCCAACAGGAAACAAAATACTCACCGGAAGGAAGGGCGGGGCACTTTCCGGACCGGCAACACATGCCCGAGCGTTACAAGAACTATCCGAATACGACGCCCCGATTCACGATCCCCAAGCCGAATCTGAGCAATGCGGTCAATATCTGGGACGCACTCTCCAGGCGAAGGTCCGAGAGAAATTACGCCTTGCGCACAATCCTGCCTCTTGAAACACTTTCGACGCTCCTATGGGCCACGCAGGGGATTACGGCGGATTCCGGTGATTTTCAGTTCCGGGCGGCGCCATCCGCCGGCGCGTTGTATCCCATCGAAACCTACTTGCTGGCCAGAGCGGTGGAAGGGTTGGAACCGGGCGTGTATCACTTCAGGCCGCGGGAGTTTGACGTCGAACGGATCAGGGCGGGCGATTTCTCTCGCGCCCTGGCTCAGGCTTCGCTGGGTCAGACCATGGCGGCAAACGCCCAGGTCACATTTATCTGGACGGCCGTTGTGGAGCGGGGCAAATGGAAATACCGGCAGAGAGCCTATCGCTATTTTTATCTGGACGCCGGCCATATCGCGCAGAATCTCTATCTTGCGGGCACCGCATCAGGCTTGGGGGTCTGTGGCATCGGCGCCCTTTTCGATGATGCGGTGAACGGGCTGATCGGGGTGGATGGAGTTGAGGAAACGGTGGTCTATATGGCATCCGTCGGCCGTCCTGTAAAAGCATAAGGAAGTCAACCGCGGGGTTGCGCGGATCACAATTCAAATTCCGGAGACCACGACATCCCGGGATACCGGGCTTGGAATCTTCGCGGACGAATAAGGATAGGGGTCGTTGCCGACTTCGATCAGTCGTTTCCACAGGTTGAGATGGTCGTCCGCCATATTCATCTCGGAGACCGCCTGCGCCGGAACGCGATTCTCCTACAGCTGACCGACGATGCCGATCGACCTATCGCCCGTCGTTGAATTGGAGTTCCCTCCGATGAATCCCGCGATCGGAATTCCGCGTCCGAGGTCCTTCACGATTTCCGCCACAGAGCATTTGCCCGGCGGGACAATCAGATTCGCAGCGTTTCCCGCAGCCGGCTCGCAGAAACGCACGCCGGCTGAAACGGTTCATCTTCTTTTCGATTCGAGATTGTGAAAACAGGATGCCGTTGCGGCGGCATCGTTCCCCTTTTTCATCCCGAATCTCAAATTTCGAATCTCGAATCCGGAACCTGTCGCTACAGATTATATTTTTTGATTTTATAGCGAAGTGTGTCGCGCGTGATTTGCAGCAGGCGCGCAGCGCCGGTTTTATTGCCGCGGGACTGTTCGAGAGCCTGTCGGATCAGATCCCGCTCCACGCCGTATAAGGATACGCCTCCGGCGGGGAGGGTAAAGATCCCGCTCTCATTGCCGTCGTCCGCGCCCCCCGGCGTTCTGCCGCCTTCGGAAATGCGGATCGGGAGGTTTTTTGCGGCGATCCGATTGCCGTCGGCCAGTATCATGACGCGCTCGATTGCATTCTTCAGTTCGCGGATATTGCCCGGCCAGTCATAGCGCAGAAGCAGTTCTTCCGCCTCGCGGGTAGGGCCCAGAATGTTTTTGCGGAACTTCCTGTTGTAGTGCTCAATGAAATGGGCCAGCAGGGCGGGAATATCTTCTTTATGCTCGCGCAGCGGCTTCAAATGCAGGGGAATGATTGCAAGCCGGAAATACAGGTCCTTGCGAAAAGCGGACTCGCGAACGGCGGCCTCAAGATTCCGGTTGGAGGCCGCAATGACGCGCACATCGACCGGAAGGTTTTTTATGCCGCCGATGCGGCGGAAAGGCTGGCCTTCAAGAACGCGCAGAAGCTTGGCCTGCATCCCAAGCGTCATCTCGCTGATTTCATCGAGGAAAAGGGTGCCGCCATCGGCAATTTCAAACATTCCTTTCTTCTGCGTGCGCGCATCGGTAAACGCGCCCTTTTCGTGACCGAACAGTTCCGATTCCATCAGGTTTTCGGGAATTGCGGCGCAGTTGATTGCATAGAAAGGGCGATCGCGCCTGGAGGATTCGTAGTGCAGGGTGTGCGCGATCATATCTTTGCCGGTTCCGCTTTCACCCAGCACCAGAATGGTGGAAGCTTCGCTGGCCGCTATCCTGCGGACAAGATCCCGGATTTCGCGCGTATACTCGGAAACGCCGACAATCCGATCCACGCTGAATTCGCTGCGCTGCAACTCCTGCGCGCGCTCGACTTCCGTCCGCAGGCGCCTGGTCTCAAGCGCATTATGAACGGCATTTTCGAGCTTCTCGAAATTGATGGGCTTTTCAATGAAATCATAGGCTCCCAACTTCAAGCTTCGAACCGCGTCGTCAACTATGCCGAACGCCGTGATCACAATAACAGGGATCTGGATATTCCGGTTTCTCAGTTCAGAAAGCACTTCAATCCCGGTCATATCCGGAAGTTTCACGTCGAGCGTAATCAGATCCGGATTATCCAGCTGGATTCTGCCGAGCGCCGTTGCCCCGTCCTCGGCCAGGCTGACATGGTATCCCCATTGCTCCAGCTTCTGCTGAAGCGACCATCGCACAAGCCGTTCGTCATCCACCACCAGGATCGTTTCCTTAGGCATCGCCGTCCGACTCTTCGGTTCCGGTTCAGGGACAAAGCCGGAATGCCGCACCCAGCATTCGTGCCGGCCGAAACGCAATTCTTTTTCCGCCCGGATTCAGGAGCGCGTCTTTTAAACAGGAGAAACAAGCGGGATTCTCACGGCCACCGTGGTCCCCCGCCCAGGTTCACTGCGTACATCGATCGTACCTCCATGATACTGCACGTTCTTAAGGCATATAGCCAATCCCAAACCGGCTCCTTCGGGACGTGTTGTGAAAAAAGGCTGAAAAATTTTTTTTTGCAGCGGCTCAGGTATGCCGGCGCCGTTGTCCCGGACCTCCATTTGGATGGCCCCTGCATCTCCGTCATAATCCAAAACAACCTCGATGCGGCCGCCTGACGGTGTCGCATTCTGGGCATTCAGCAGCAGGTTCAACAACACCTGCTCGATTTGCGTCTCATCCCCGGTGAATCCCGGAAGCGGGGACAGCTGGCACACCTCGATGGGGACTGAGCCGTGATTGGAAGTCGCACGCACAATGCCGACGATTCGTTTAACAAGCGCCGGCAGTTCGATAGCGGCATGGGAGGGAGGCTTGGGCTTTGCATAATTCAGAAGATCCCTCACAACTCTGTCAATGCGGTCCACTTCGTGAAGGACATCCGACAGGATGGCATGATGCCGGTCGTCGGCAGGCAGCGATCCGCGGATCACGTCAATCGCCCCCTTGATTCCCGCCAGCGGATTTTTGATTTCGTGGGCCAGGCCGGCGCACAATTCGCCCCGCGCTGCCAAATGTTCCGCTTCGGCGAGCTGGTTTTCCAGATTGCGATAGGACGTAACATCCTTCACGACGGAGGAGCTGCCGATTATCCTGCCGGAGTCGTCCCGAATGGCCGTGCGCGTGAAAATGATCTGAATCCGGCGGCCGTCTTTTGTGATTCGCTCGGTCTGATGGCTGCGGACGGCGCCCTGGGCGCGGAATTTGCGCGCAATGGCTTCCATTTCATGGGCTTCGTTCAAATCCGGAGGGACAAGAAGGCTGACAGGTTTTCCCAACATCTCGCTTTCGAGGTATCCGAAGATTCGTTCCGCCCCTTTGTTCCAGGATGTCACAATATCGTCAAGATCCATGGTGATGATGGCATCTTCCGAGTCGCGGAGTATGTTGGCCATGAAACGGTTTTTCCTGGCCAGTTCGCCTTCCAGCCGCCGCACCTTGCTCAGATCATGGGCAACCCCGATCGTGCCGACGATACTGCCGACGCGGCTGCGAATGACGGACGCGGACAGAGCCACCGGCGTTTTGCGCCCGCCGGGAGTCACAAATTCGGTAAGGTAATCCCGGAAGCGTCGCTCCTCCTCGAGACGTTTCATGATGGAGTGCGCTTCGGATTTTCCTCCCGCATAAAAGGCGCTGACATGCCTGCCGATAGCCTCGCTGGGCGGCACGCCCAGGATCTCGCTGGCGCCCTGGCTGCACGAGGTGACAATGCCTTTCGGATCCGTGGTGAAGACCGCATCCAGGGAT
>CAZLHW010000090.1:10431-10817 GCA_964559085.1 uncultured Acidobacteriota bacterium
GACGTCTGTTCCAGTTCGCAGCCCATGGCGCTGATGATGCGCAGACAACGGTCAAAGCGTTCCGTAAAACGGCCGGTGGCCAGCATCTCCCGGATCGGCCGCCCGACGACGCCCCAATCCGCAGCGGTCTGGAACTGAAACCGGCAGGCGGCATCCCCTTTCCCGCGGCAATGCGTTTCCAGGCAGAGGATGTCTTCTTTCAGAAATTCGCTGGCGCATCCGCTGCCATAACCTTCCAGCATCCAGCAGACCGTGCGGTTTCCGATTCCGAATTGTTGCAGGTGGTATCCCGCTTCGAAGGAATCCAGCCACTCGCCCGAAAGGTTGAATTTACCCGCCGCGCGATCGATTTGCATCGCATCGATGCGCGCACATCCCATTCCCTG
>CAZLHW010000091.1:0-3062 GCA_964559085.1 uncultured Acidobacteriota bacterium
CAAACATAAAACCCAGGCCCGGGTTTTCCGCCCGAAACCACGGCCGATGAAATCGCAGGAATTTTAATGTGCGGAAGCTTTTTTCTCTAAGAAAAAATGCGGGAACGGCGTCTAATAGATTGAAGGAGGCGGGTCATGCCGACAACGCGCAGATACTATCTTGCATTCCTGATTTCCCTGATAATGGCGGCGAGCCTCGGATTCATCATCGGATCGCCGGTTCCGCAGACGCCAAAACCCAAGCCGGCAGAATGGAGCGGCAACTTCATGGACGGCTGGAAGCAGTTCGAGCAACTGACGAATGAACAGAAATACGAAGCCGCCTCGTCGCTTGTGGAAAACATGCTGGAGAAGGCGCGGTCGGCCAAGGACAACGCCGAGTGGACACGCTGCCTGATCCGCTACACGCAGCTGCGCATGGCATTGCACGGATACGAAACCTCCGTCCGCTTCCTTAAAGACCAGGCCTGGCCTGAAGATTTGATGGGATCCTCCGTGCTGAACCTCTACTACGCCCATGCGCTGGTTAATTACGCCCGCAGCTATTCGTGGGAAATTAACAAGAGGGAGAAGGTCGACACGAAAGGCGTGGTGGATCTCAAAGCCTGGACGCGCGACCAGATCTATGAAGAAGCGCAGAAGGCTTTTGAGACGGTGTGGCAGAAGCGCGATCGGCTGGGCGAACTGCCAGTCAGCGAATGGAAGGAATTCATCACTCCCAACACCTATCCGGCCGGAATCCGTTCTACATTGCGCGATGCTGTCACTTACCTGCGGGTGGAGATGCTGGCCGATACCAACGGCTGGCGGCCGGATCAGCTGAATGAAATTTATCGTCTGAATCTTAAAAACCTGATTGGCGGAACCGTCGGCGAACTGTCTCTTGTCGATCCGGCAAGGCATCCGCTGGAGAAGATCAGCTTTATTCTGGCGGATCTGGAAAACTGGCACCTGCAGAAAAAGGAACGCGAAGCGGCATTAGAGGCAAGACTCGAGCGCTACCGGCAGATTCATGAGCACTTCAAAGAAGCGGAAGACAGAAAGGCAATCCAGAACGACCTTGAAATTCACCTGAAGCCGCTTGCCGATGTTCCATGGTGGGCTGAAGGCATGGCGCAGCTGGCGGAATTTGTGCGTTCTGAAAACGAGCCCGATTCCCTGATACGCGCGCGGCAGATTGCTATTAAGGGGCGAACCGTTTTCCCTGAATCCATAGGAGGGAAACACTGCCTCTCGATCGAAAAGCAGATTGAAGCGCCGGAGTATGCGATCGCCGGCATGCGGAATGATAATCCGCAGAAAAAATCGGTCCTGATAACGCACAAGAATTTGTCAAAGATGTATTTCCGGGCGTATCCGGTGGATCTTCTGAAAACAATCGAAACGTCCAATGACTACAACCTCCTGCCATCCGACAGGGAATTAGAGCAGCTCATCGCGAATACGGAACCGGCGCACCAGTGGGAAGTGCCGCTGCCCGCCACTCCGGATTACCGAATGCATAAGACTTTTGTGGTTCCGCCCATAAGGAATTTCGGCACCTATCTTATAGTCTCTTCACCCCGTCAGGGATTCCCCAGGGATGATAATAGAATACATGGCCTGTACATGACCCTGAGCGATCTGGTGCTGGTAACACGCCAGGAAGCGGAAGCAGCCGAGATTACAGTTTTGTCCGGTTCAACCGGCAAGCCCGTGGCAGGGGCCGAGGTGCTGTTGTACCGGTATGACTGGAATAAAAAGCATCAGCGCATTGCAACAAATCTGAGCGATGATCGGGGCATTGTCCGCTTTCAACCGAGCCGGACAAACGCGCAATATTTTCTTGTAGCAAAAAAGGGAAGCCATATTGCCTTTGACGCGCAGCATATTTATTTCAATCGGCGATATGATCCTTCCTACGTTTCCGCAACTCTGATTTTTACCGATCGAAGCATCTACCGGCCGATGCAGAAAATATTCTGGAAAGCGGTTGCCTACGGCGGCCGGCCCAGAGAAGCGCGATTTGAAACGGCGCCTGCGGCCACCTTCGCCGTCTCGCTTCTGGATATCAATGGCGAGGTTGTGGAATCAAAAACCGTAACCACAAGTAAATATGGTACAGCATCCGGCGAATTCATCATTCCATCCGGGCGGGCATTGGGAGAGTGGTCTCTCCAAAGCTCCAGAGACGGGCAAACGCACATCCGGGTTGAAGAATACAAACGCCCTACCTTTGAAGCCAAAATGCTGGATCCCGAGCAGCCGCTGCGGCTGAATAAACCGGCTCATCTTAAGGGCGAGGCGAAATATTATTTCGGGCTGCCGGTTACCAACGGCCAGGTCAAGTGGGTGGTGAAACGAGAGCCGGTATATCCCTGGTGGTGGTTCTACTGCTGGTGGGGAAGCTTTAATCCCGGCGCTTCCGGTTCACAGGTGGTTGCAAGTGGAACATCCGCTTTAAAAGACGACGGAACATTTTCCCTCGAATTCCTGCCTGAGATTGACGAACGGTTGGGCAAGAATAGGGAAGTTACCTATCGCTACTCTGTCTCGGCGGATGTAACCGATGAGGGTGGCGAGACCCGCTCTGCCCAGCGGTCTTTCCGGCTTGGATTTTTTTCCGTCGAAGCGTCTGCAAGTTTTGAGAAAGCGTTCTTTGTCAAAGAGGATCCGATCAACATAAGCATCCTGCGCGCAAGCCTTGATGGAGTTCCCAAAGCAGGCAAAGGAAGCTGGCGGATTGTGGCGCTGAAGGGTCCGGCAGAGACGCTGTTGCCCGTGCAGCAGCCTCTCTTTTTGCCGCCCGAATTCAAAGCGAAAGCGGGATACCAGACTCCGGGCGATCTTGAACGGGAGCGCTGGAATCATGCCTATAATCCCGAGGCGCTTCTTCTTCAATGGGAGGAGGGCGCGGCTCAGGCTTCGGGATCGATAACGCATGATGAGAAGGGCCAGGGAAAAATTTCCACTGCAAAGCTGCCTGCAGGCGCCTACCGGCTTATTTATGAGACGGTTGATGATTTTGGCGAGAAATGCGAACTGAAGAAAAACTTTATCGTCGGCGCTCCATCCATGCGGCT
>CAZLHW010000091.1:3072-10759 GCA_964559085.1 uncultured Acidobacteriota bacterium
TTAATATGCCGCCGCTGATGACGCTGGAGGCGTCCTCTGTGCCGGTCGGGGGTACGGCGCGAGTCCTGGTTCATTCGGGACTAAAGGACCAGCCACTGGTTTTTGAAGTTTATCGGGACGGAGAGCGTATTCAACGGAAAGAACTGCGTTCCGGAAACGATCCCTCGCTGGTGGAGATTCCCATCACCGAAGCAGACCGCGGCGGACTGGGTTTCACAATGACGCTTGTGCGCGACAACCAGTTTGTCCAGCTCCAGAGCTCTCTGATGGTTCCCTGGGATAATAAACAGTTGAAGGTAGAGTTTTCCACCTTCCGCGACCGGCTCCGGCCGGGTCAACAGGAAACCTGGAAAGTTAAATTAAGCGGACCGGCTGGCAAGGATATTGCTGTTCCGGCTGCCGAGTTGCTGGCTTATATGTACGACCGCAGCCTGGATGCGTTTGTGCCGCACTCGCCGGCCAATCCGCTCAATCTGTATCCCTATCGGGCACGCTCGATCCAGGCACGCGCGAATCTGGGGCAGACGAATCCTTTATGGTTGGCCAGCCGCGGGTTCAGACCCGGGCCTGAAGTGCCAATTCTTTCTGCGGATCAACTTATGTCTTTTGGCGGCTATGGCATTGGCGGCGTCGGCAGAAGAACTAAAGCATTTGGCGGTATGGTGGGGGCCGCGAAAGGCGGAATGCTGATTCAGGCCGCTTCGGATGAGGCGATGCCGTCGGCTGCGCCCGTTGCGTTTCTTGCCTCGAACGCAGTACCAATGGAAAAAGATAAAAAAGCGGAGGAAAAGGAGCAGATTGCAGCTGCGTCCCCAAATGTTGAATTGCGCAGCGATTTCAGTGAAACCGCCTTCTGGCATCCGCATCTGCTGACAGGCGAGGATGGATCCGTGACCTTCGAATTCAAGGTCCCGGATTCCGTAACTTCCTGGAATGTGTGGGTGCACGCCATCACGAATGACTTGAGATCCGGCTCGGTACATCGCGAAGCGCAGAGTGTGAAGGAGCTGATGGTGCGGCCGTATCTGCCGCGCTTCCTGCGTGAAGGCGATCAGGCGGAAATCAAAGTTGTGGTGAACAACGCCTCCGACAAGGAGCTGAAGGGCAAGCTCAATTTCGACATCATTGATACTGCAACCGATCAGAGCATTCTTTCGCAGTTCGGGCTGTCCAAATCCGATGCGGATGAAAAGGCCTTCACCGTTCCCGCAAGCGGAGGCGCCAATCTTACTTTCCCGATAAAGACTCCTTCCAAAGTCGGCCAGATCGCCTTCAAAGTGACCGCGACCAGCGGAGATTTCTCCGACGGGGAGCTTCGCCCGATTCCCATTCTGCCGGGACGCATGCACTTGATGCAGTCGCGCTTCATCACCATGAAGGATCCTGGCAAGCGCGTGATGCGCTTCGAGGACCTGGCACGCAACGACGACCCGACACGCATCAACGAGCAGATGGTCGTGATGCTCGATGCGCAGCTCTTCTACTCCGTGCTTTCCGCTCTGCCTTACCTCGTGAATTATCCGTACGAATGCACCGAGCAGACGCTTAACCGCTTTGTCTCCACGGGCATCCTCTCGTCTCTTTATACGCAATACCCCGCGATTGAGAAGATGGCAAAGGAGTTTTCTTCACGCCAGACACAGCTGGAGCAATGGGACGCGGCGGATCCGAATCGAAAAATGGCTTTGGAAGAAACGCCCTGGCTGCAGATGGCCAAAGGCGGCAGCACTCAGGCCGATGACCTGATGAACGTCCTCGACTCGCGCATCGCCAGGGCACAGCGCGAAGCAGCGCTGGCCAAGCTGCGGCAGTCGCAGACCTCCAGCGGCGGATTCCCCTGGTTCTCCGGCGGGCCGCCCTCGCCCTACATGACGCTTTATATTCTCTATGGATTTTCCAAGGCGCTGGAGTTCGGCGTCGATGTGCCGCGCGAGATCGTGCAGCCGGCCTGGAATTACATGCACCGGCATTACCTGGATGATATTGTCCGAGGGATGATGTCCCACGATGTCGGCTGGGAGTTCGTCACATTCATCAATTACGTTCTCTCCAATTATCCCGACGCGAACTGGTATGAGGGATCCTTTACTCCGGCTGAGCGCAAGACGATGCTCGACTTCAGCTTCAGGCACTGGAAGCAGCACAGCCCCTATCTCAAAGGCTATCTCGCGCTCACGCTGAAGCGCATGCAGCGGCCGAAAGACGGCATGCTGGTCTGGGAGAGCGTGATGGATTCCGCAAAGACGGCGGAAGACCAGGGAACATTCTGGGCGCCGGAAGACCGTGCGTGGCTCTGGTACAACGACACTATTGAAACGCACGCCTTCGCCATCCGCGCCGACATGGAACTGATTCCCGAGGATCCCAAGCTCGACGGCATGGTGCTCTGGATTTTCCTGAACAAAAAGCTGAACCACTGGAAATCCACGCGCGCGACCGCCGAAGTGATCTATTCGCTGGCGCATTATCTGAAGAAGACCGGCCGGCTGGGCATGCGGGAAGATGCAACCGTGACGGTTGGGAATCAGAAGACCGTGTTTGTATTCGAACCGGATCAATACACGGGGAAGAAGAATCAAATTGTCATTCCGGGCGAAAAGGTTGATCCGCAATCCACTTCATCCATAACGGTGGAGAAGACAAGCAAAGCGCCTCTCTTCGCCTCGGCCACATGGCACTTTTCCACGGAGAAACTGCCGGAGGAGGAACGTGGCGATTACCTGCGCCTGACGCGCACCTATTTCAAACGTGTCAATACAGGCAGGGAATTTGTGCTGCAGCCTTTGCGTGATGGCGCCGTGCTGGCGCCGGGCGATGAGGTTGAAGTTCACCTGTCGCTGACGAGCAAGCACCCGATGGAGTATGTCCATCTGCGCGATCCGCGCGGCGCGGGATTTGAGCCGTCGAGCAACCTGTCGAAGCACAAATGGGATCTGGGGCTTGTCTGGTATGAGGAGATCCGGGATTCGGGTACGAACTTTTTCTTCGAGCACATCCCGCAGGGGGAATATACCTTTAAATATCGTATCCGTGCGACGACGGCCGGCACATTCAAGGTCGCTCCGGCTACAGTGCAGCCGATTTATGCGCCGGAATTCGCCGCCTACAGCCCCGGCTCCACCATTACAATACAATCCGCGAATTAGCGAAATTTGTGGAATTCGTGGCGTTTGTTTTTTAGTAGACCCCGTATTCCATGACGGCTTCGGGCATGGCGCGCAGGTTGTCGGGATTGCCCTTGTCGATGCTGGCGCCGCCGGTCAGGATGAAGCCGCCGCCTTCGCCGCAGACTTCGATGAGTTTTCGGCAGTAGTCCTTCACATCCCAGGGCGTGCCGGTCACGAGCAGGGATGCGGGGACATTTCCCGCGATACATGCATTGTCGCCCAGGATTTTTTTAGCTTTGAACATATCCGTCCGATCGAAGTGCCATACGACCTTGCCCCGCGGCAGATCCTTGATGATCTCAAGGCGGTTGTCGTAATGGCCCTCCGCGAACAGCAGCGGCACGCAGCCCTCTTCAATCAATCCCAGAATGACTTTCTGGAAAGTGGGCCAGTAGAATTTGAGGTACTGTTTGTTCGACATGAATGTGTCATCGCCTTTATGGAGAGCGAAGAAGACGACGGGTTTGCCCGACATATTGGCGCCGTCCAGGCCGCAGGCAATGTTCATCGGCGTCACCTTCTCGATAGCGGCCAGGAGCTTGTCCGGCTGCCGATACATATCCATGATGATGCCTTTGGTTCCTCTCAAGGTATCCGCAAGGATATCGAAGGGTGCATGGGCCTGACCGCCAAAGATGGTCGGATAGCCTGCCGCCGTTGCTTCGTGGCTGAACTGCACGATCGGTTCCATCCATTTTGCCGTTTCTATCCCGTAATCGATAATGGCCTGATACGCAGAGCGGACCTCCGGCATAACGGCCGGGGCAAGGAAACGGGTCGCCATTCCTAATATGAAGGGGGTTGGTGGAAAGTTTGCAAAGGGCGCGAGCGCTCCCAGGCTGCGTGGCAGGTAGTAGCGCAGGCAGTAATCCGAGAGGTCTTCGAGAAAGAGATCGTATTCATCGGCCTTCATATATTCACGCTCCACAAATTGCTGCATGGAAGCATCATTGGGAAGGCCGTGGCCGGGCCATTTCACGTTCAGGTTGTCGATGATTTCGGAGGCTCTTGCCGAAGGAACCATTCCGGGGCCGGTGAATGTATCGGATTCAAAATCGTTGAGAAACTTGCGATAGGCTTTGCAGAGCTTTTTATTGTCTTCCATCGCTTCCTTCAGCGTGATGCCGGCATAATAAAGAGGATAGGATCCGGCCGGGAGGATGACGGGTACGCGATCCGGTTTTTCCAGATTAAAGACTTTGATGAACCGAGTCACGCGCTCCTGGTAGGCCTTTTTTGCTTTCGGATTTTTAAACTCCACGTCTTTTGCTTCCAGCCATTGCGCAAATCTCTTCTCCCGCTTTTGCTCCGGCGTCAGTTTCTCGTCCATTTTGTGAAAGCTCCAAAAGTGTCGTTCGTTTATGCCCGGTCACGGGCGAATTAGGCGCGAAGAATTTCCCGTATTTGCTTGATTAAAAGGCAACCCCAATCTAGGATAGCCTTGCCTGTAGAACCTGCGCTCCTATAGGGGATTATGTTAGTTACACTTCATCAAAATCGCAACAAGTGGATTTCCCTTTTTTAGGCGGCGCCACGAACGTCGGGCAACGGCTGAACAGGCGAGAAACAAAGACCTTGTTCGTGCCGTAGTATCAAGAGTAGTTGGGAGGATCCGCCGAGTAGTGTAAAATACTCATTGATCCCAATGGAGGAATCATTCATGGCTAGAGATGGAAAAACCGCGCCTGAGAAGGCCGAAAAACAGAAATTTTCACGACGTGATTTTGTAGTTGGGAGCGGAACCGCCATCGCTGGCGGTGCTCTTACGGTTCTGGGAACAGCAGCTCCGGCTGCCGCTGCTCAGGATAAGATAACCTACCCGCTTTCAACCAAATACCTGGTTTATGACAGCAAGCACTGCGCCGGCTGCTATGGCTGCATGATAGCCTGCTCCATGGCTCATGACGGAGAGGTTAGTTTCTCGCTGTCACGGATTCAAATGCACCGGGCGGTCCTGAATAAGTACCCTGAGGACATTATCATCCATGTGTGCAAGCAATGCCCCGAGCCGCTCTGCGTAAAGTATTGCCCCACGGGCGCCTGTCATATCAGTGCTGAGAACGGCAACATCAGAATGACCGATGCCACAAAATGCATTGGTTGCCAGACCTGCATTAAGATGTGCCCGCAGACCCCCCGTCGGACCATTTGGAATCCCAAGACGAAAAAAGCGACGAAATGTGATTTATGCACAGATACACCCTTTTTCCATATGAAAGGCGGCGTTGATGGGGCCCAGGCGTGTGTTGAAGCCTGTCCGAAAAAAGTTCTAAAGGTTGTAGATAAACTTCCATTAGAAACTGGTGGATACGAAGTGGACTTGGCGCCTCCTGCCCCCAAAGGAAAATTTCCATTCGGCGGCGGAGCTAAACCTAAACCCAAAGAAGGGGCATAAATAGAGAGGAGGAGGATAAATATTATGGCAACGCCAGGATTCGGTGGAAAAATATTATTAGTCGATCTTACAACCAAAGAAATTACAAGGCTGGATACGGATCAATATGCAATGTACGGCGGCGGGCACGGCACCTCCACTGCCATATTCTGGGAATACAGCGTCGCTCCGGGGAAGTGGAACCTCGATGACGCATTCCATCCTCTGAATATGGTTTTTTTGATGACCGGCGCCGTATCGGGAACTGGTATTCCCTTTGCGTCCAGAACAAGCGTCTCAGGCCTGTCTCCGCAGTGCTATCCAATTCAGTGGTGGTGTCACAGTAATTTTGGCGGCACGTTTGCCGCGATGCTTAAATTGGCCGGCTGGGACGGCGTGGCGGTTATAGGAAGGGCGGAAGCTCCGGTCTATATCAATATCGTTGATGACAAAGTCACGATAGAGGACGCCAAAGATTTATGGGGCATGACAACATGGAAATGCCAGGAAGAAATTTGGAAACGATCCGGCGTTCGCTACGGGATGGATTGGCAGCTGTTGGATGGCGGCTATACGTTGCAAAGACCCGCGATCGTCACCATCGGAGCCGCCGGTGAGAATATGACCCGAGTGGCTTCCCTCGTGCATGGGGGCGGCAGCGGCGCGGGGCAGGGCGGATTTGGCGGTGTGTTCGGCTCCAAAAATCTCAAAGCTGTTGCGGTCGTAGGCTCCGGCAGCCGCAAAATAGGCGATCCCAAGGCGCTCGTTATTGCCACGGAAAAATATTGCCAAGACGCCCCCGGCGGCGGCGGATTTGGCGGCGGCGGAAATGATGTTTCCTCCTGCTGCGCGGGATGCGGCATGGGCAGCAGGATGTGCCATAATCGAAACCGGGCTTTCAGCGCCGATTCCGATGATTGCGCGGAATCTACCTGGTTCTCGATTACAAAAGAACAATCCAAAGGCATAAATCTTCCGCCGGATATTAATCGGAAAGCGACCGATATTATTCAGCAGTTCGGGATTAATGGCATGGAAACCTGCTTCCAGGGCCCAATGTCCTTCCCGACCACGCATAACCCGGACTTTCCTATCCAGCCGAATATTCCCGCCTATTCCGCGCTGGGCTGGTACATGATGAAGATGTATGAAATGAAGGTCATAGGTCCCGGCACCAAGTTCGACACAGCGCCTCTTCCAATGGATAAGTTCCCCAGCCCGGAATTTATGGAAATGTACGGGCGGGCGATCGCAAACCGCGAAGGGATTGGAAAGCTCCTTGGTGAAGGAACCGCCCGATTTGTTGAAGCACTGGGAAGAACGCAGGATTTCGATACACTGGCCCGGCAGACGATGTGGGGCTTTATGGATCACTGGTCCATGCCCAACGTCGAATGGGCTTACGGCAATCTCCTCGATTCCAGGGATATCAACAGCCATGATATTTCGTGGGGGCGAGGCGATGCCGAACAGCAGGTAAAGGCTTATGCAGCCGGGACCCTCAGAAATGAACCTCTATGGTTCGACTATACCTGGCAAGGGGATCAGGCTTATAAGACAGGAATCTATTCCAGATACAAAGCCGAGTGGGTTGCTTGGCACATGCATTACTGGAACTATTACAAGGAATCGGTCGGTTTCTGCGATTGGGGTTACTGCAACCTCGGCGTCAACGGACGCACTCCTAACGCCGAGCCCACGTTCCTGAATGCCATCACCGGAAGAAACCATACTTTCAACGACGGGCTGGAAATCGGCCGGCGTGCCTGGACTCTGAAGCGGGCAATCTTCGTGCTGCAGGGCAGACACAAGAAAATGGAGAATTTTACGGGCTATCATTATAAGCCCGGCGCTTCCTATTGCGGTTTTTACACGAATCTGCCCATATTGAAAGACGGCAAATGGGAAATTCAAAACTGCAGGGAACTCTATTTCACCAGAGAAGGGGTCGATCAGTTTAAGACCCATTTCTATAACGTTGAGGGCTGGAATCCGGATTCCGGTTATCCTACGCGGAAGACACTGGAAGATTTGGGCATGAAGCATGTCGCCGACCTGCTTCAGTCCAAGGGCAAACTGGGCTAAACCTTTAAACGCACAGCGCCACGAATTTCGCCTGTTAACGAAGTTCGTGGCGTTGCTGTTT
>CAZLHW010000092.1:0-10742 GCA_964559085.1 uncultured Acidobacteriota bacterium
CGCAGGTCCGGACGAACGACCTGCTCCACCGCCACGGGGAACGAAGGAACCGTCATGTAGATGATCTCGCGATCCATGTTTCAATTTACGATTTACGATTGACGATTGACGATTGCAAAACTCCCTCCGTCCAATCGTCAATCGTCAATCGTAAATCGTCAATGAGCATGCGGGCGTTGATGACGGCCTGGCCCTTCCAGGGATTGTTCATGAAGACCAGCACGCGTTCGCACTCCTGCTCCAGACGGCGGAGTTCCGGAACGGCCGATGCGAGTTCAGCCCGGCTGTAGAGGTAGTCGTGCTGCGCCGATCCGTCGCCCTTAAGCCACCGGGATTGATTGCGTCCCTGGAAACGGACATAGGCCAGTTCTGTAGTCGCCCTGAAAAATGTTTTTTCTTTCAACCCGACGCCGCCATCGACACAGGCCAGCGCAATATGCGCCCTCGCTAAGTGCGTTGCCGCCTTGGACGACAGCCAGTCGGGACAGGCGAACTCCGCAATCAAAGGAATGCCTTCGAGAGAATCCCGAAGCCGGCACAGCCGATCGTAGTTATCCCGGATAAATTGGAATGTTGGAGGAAATTGCGCCAATGCTCCGGCCAGCTGGCCGGTATCCCTTAAGGGCCAGAGCGCTGCGGCGAACCGGCGGGCCAAATCGGTGTTGTCCGGGTGCTCTTCCGAAAGCCGGGACGGGGCACGAAAAACCAGCGGCATCGACCCGCGCGTCCCTTCGATAATTTCTTGAATTGCAGTCGCTTCCGGAATTCTATAGGAAGTAAAGCCGAGCTCGCAACAGCCGAAGTGCCGGCTGTAATAGCTCAGCCAGGATCCAGGGTCGAGGTTCCGGGGATAGAACACCGGAACCCAATCCCGATACTGAAACCCGCTTGTCCCGACCAAGATCATGCCGATAAAATAGGTGAAGATTTGGTGAAAATCAAGGGAAAGTTCTGCGGGTTGATTCGATCCCGGAAGCTTCGCTGATTCGAATTGCCGCGGCTATTTGACAAGTGGAGTATCGAGCTTTTCTTCATCCGATCCGGCTTTCAGCGAAGGGTGCAACGGAGGCCTGTAGCAGGAGATCCGCCGGCGTTTCTTTGAGTTTCTTTTGCGTTCTTTGCGACTCAGCGGTCAAGCCGAATTGACGGCAAAGGCGCGAAGTGCGCGAAGAATCGCACCCAACAGGCGCCGGCAATACCCTATGCGAGATGCCGGGTTCCTCGCGCGCTATTCCGGACCAATTCTGTTGTGTCCCGGCTCGTTGCCGTGAATAATGCGGTGGATCTATTGGGCAGCCATGCTGCGGATAAGGAGTCCCTAAATGGCCGAAAGACTGAGCAGACCGTTGCTTTACACTTACGGGGTCGCCGATTTGTTTTTCGTGATGCTGACCAGTATGGAATTGTACTTCTTCGCGGCCTTTCTTACCGATTATGCCGCATTTTCGCTGGGAATCGTCGGCAACATACTCGTGATCACCAGCCTGGGAGACATCGTCTGCGCCCTTGCCGGAGGCATCCTACTGCAGAAAGTCACCCTCCGTTTCGGCGGCAAATACCGTTCGTGGTTTCTGGTCGGGCCCTTGATGTTCCTGCCGTTGTCGGTCTTGCAGTTCACCAAAATCGGGTCCGATCCGGTCGCGGGCGCGATCATCATTTTCGGTTTTGTGACGAGCCACCTCCTGTGGAATGTCGTTTCAGCCGCAAACGGTTCGATGGTGGGAAGGCTGAGCACGCGGCCGGAGGAGAGAACGATTCTTTCCAGCAGCCGGGCTCAGGGCATGGCCGCGGCGGGATTGCTGTTTTCATTCAGCGGCATGACGCTCATCAACTACTTTGGCGAGCGGACCGACAGGATTACGGGCTTTTCCCTGACGACCGCCGTTTATGGATTAGCGACGGTTCTGGGCTACCTTTACATCTACCGGCTAACGGCCGGAAGGGATCCCTCTGACGAAAGGAACGCCGCCCCCGGGGAAAGGGGACCCTCGCTCAGGGAAATCTTGAGGCTGGTTTCTAAAAATCCTCCGCTGCTCGGTCTCATTTTTGCGCAGACCTTTAATCTTACCAGCCTGTTCATGGTGACAGCGCTCGCGATCTACTATTTCACGTATGTGCAAAACCATCCCGGTTTTGTTTCCCCGTTCATCCTGATCACCAGCCTCGGCCGTTTTGTCGGCACCCTCGCAGCCGGCTGGATAGGCGTCCGAATCGGAAAGCGGAGATGCTATTGGATGTTTCTGGCCATTGCCGCAATCCTGTTCTTTCTTGCAAGATTTGCATGCGGAACCTCCTGGGGCTTTACCCTCATGTGTGCACTGGCCCTGATGGTGTACTCGATTGCGGTTTCCATGATCACGGCGCTGTTTTCCGATACAGTCATCTACGGAGAATGGAAAACCGGCAGCAATATCCGCGCGTTTACCATGGCCCTGATGAATATCCCGATCAAGGCAGGCGTGTTTTTGAGAAGCGTTATTCTGAGCGTCGGGTTGGGAGCCATCGGATTTGTGGCCAACGCCGCGCCGACTCCGGGCGTAATTAGCGGCATCAGCAGCCTGATCACGCTCATCCCGGCGGCCGCGTGCGGCATCGCGGCCGTGATCTTTTATTTCGGATACCGATTGGATGATAGGCAGGTTCTTCACATGCAGGAGGAAATCGCTTCAAGGTAGAGGACGGATTACACCGATTTCAGAGATTGAGATCGGTGTAATCCGTAACATTTCTACCAGAAGATTTAGTACTCCGTCCCATTCTCCCAGCCGGATTTCGTGCCCGGCGGAACGGTTTCACAATACGCTTCAGCGGCGTGAATCTGGCCGCCGAAGATTTTGAATGAGTGCCATACATCCAGTTCTCCCTTGCCCGAGAACAGGGAGCCCGGCCCGAAGTTCATCCTTATCGCCACCACTCCCAATTCCTCGTCGACCGCCATGACTCGGTACCGGATTCCCGATAATCTCGGGATCGGTTGCGTCTTCATCACGTCACAGCCTTTGAAGAAAGTGCAGCCCGGGCCTGCCATGAGGTTCCCGTTTTCGTAACGGTAGGCATCTTGCTTCATGGGGGAATCGACTTTGACGAAGCTTCCCACTTTGAGGCCTTCCGGGTAGGTGACAGCGATTTTGATCATCTCATCCCGGGTATTCATCAAGCTTTTTTCCGGTTTAGCAAGCATCTCCGGACGAACCGTCTTATGGTTGTCCGGGTTGAAGAGCATCCCCTCTTACCTGTTCATCACGACCGTGCTCTCTATTTCGGAAATTTTGTTGTCGTCAATTTTCAGCCTCACCACGTAGAGAATCGGGGCATTGTTTTCTTCGAACACCAGGAAAGAGACCGCGACGCCCTGGCGAACATCCAGAATGTCCCTGCGGTACTGGGTGGGTTTCAACGTTTTCTTCCACACGCCTTCGCCCAGCTTCAATTCCTTGGTGTCTTCGGTGAACCTGGCATTGGCGGCCAGGGGCAGGGCGGCCGGATTTCTGGCCAGAAGCGCATCAATATACTTGGTAACGAACCCGGCAAGGCAGTCCCGGTCGCAGGGCGCCGCCTGGGCGACATTGAAGAAAGCAATCATTAGCAGCGCGCAAAGAACAAGGGTGTTTCTCCTGATCATTCTATCCTCCTTGGAAAAGCATTCTATAAAATTGCCAGCACAGCATAACTCACATACGCTCTTTTCGAGTGTCCAATTTTACTGTTTTTTAATTAGGACTTAGCACCAGGTGAACGCACGGCCTCCGATCGAACGGGATCTGATTCGGCAGGCCTGAAAAATTTTGAGATTTTTCCTGCCTTGTGCGGAATGCCTCAACGGAGAACATGGACGAGCGCCTTGGGGATTGGCTCCCGTGTTTTCCGGTCTACGCCCTCCTTGCGCCTCGCGACCTGCCACGCCAATCGCTTCGGAGACTCGCGCCCGAATCAGAAAGAATCTGCCGGACCGGGGCTTCGCGGATCCATTTGAACATCGAAGCAGCGCACAATTCGTTCCTTTGAGGTCAACGCATCCATGCAGCCCTGATATTTCGATTCCACCAGGCCCATCCGGACACCCTCTCTTTAATTGAAGATTAACAGTGTGCCGTGCTGCAGGAAGCAGGATATTCACCGGCACAAATTTCATAGATTTCGATAACAGAGTTCGGGGGATTCGTGGCATCCTCTCAAGGATGCAGGCACTAAAACGCTTGGGATTCATCCTGGTTTTAATCGCGGCGGCAGGACTTCAGGCGCCGGCGGACACTGGACCCGACGCCGCGCTTTCCCTGCTGCGCCAGCGCCTTTCGCAATCGGTCGGGGAAATCCCCTGGAATCCGGCGGAAGGCTACGCGCTGGAAGGGCGCTTCGTCCTCAAGGCGACAGGGGAAGACATAACCTACCGCGCCCGATTCGCGCGCGCTTCGAATCGCTGGGCTGCGGACTTCTCCCGAAACGATGCGACCTCGAATCTGCGCTACGCATGTTCCGGCATGCGCGCCTGGGCCGCCTCTCCTGAAATCACGGCCGACCTGAAACCCGCGCAGCTCCCCTACATGGCCCGGTTCGATTTTTATCAGATCTATGATTCCCTGCTCCGAATCCTGGAAAGAGGAACGCGCGACCCGGACTTTGCCGCGGCAGCCGCAGGCAACGAAATTCATATCAGCGGGAGGCTCCCAAACGGCTGGGGCGCCACTTTTGTTTTCAACAAGGTCGAGTACTTTCCGAGAAAAGTATCCGTAACAGTAAAGGACAAAATCTCTCCTGCCTGGTTAATCCTTTTCGCCCGGCCGGATGGGTCCGCATCTCTCCGGAATGTGCCCGGGCTTTCGTCCGAATTCGAGATATGGTTCTCGGATCCGGTGATTGAGGACAGGCATCGCTATCCGCAGCGCATGGATTTTGTTGAGAACGTGAACGTTGTCGGCACATTCTTCCTGGAAAAGAACATCCCGATTGCTGAGGCCGAGGCTCTTTGGGAGCGCCCTCCCGATCTCCCCTGGGCAGAAACGCTGAGCTTCAAACCCCGGAGGAATTCCTGGCCGCCGTCTGCGTACCTGAACAGCGCCGATCTTACTGAATTTCGCCGCCGGATGGAGCAGGAACCCTGGTCCAGATGGAGCCGGGAAAACCACCTGATCGCCTTGTGGGCGGTCCCGGCCGCATGGCTTGGACGCATTTTCCCGTATCCCTTATCTTTCCGATTGGCCCTTGTGACAGCAGCGATGCTTTTTGTCGGAACATTTTTCCTCCTGCTTCGCCGGCGGGGCCAGACCGGCGCCCCCTATCGCTGGGGAATCCTTCTGGCAGGTTTTCTTGCGAGTTGCCTGATTCTGCCGGGATGGTTCGCGGCTCGTCAGATGCACCGCCCGCAGGAGCGCAGTCTACTCGCCCTGCACTCCGCAATCCGCTATGCCGTCACCGGCCGTGCTTTCTATGCGGCCGGAACCGCTTCCCTTCTGCGCAATTTTCAGCGCGAGGCGCCGGCGCGGTCCATGGAGGATCTCGGCCACTCGTGCCAGGCGTATGCGCTGGCCTGCGATCTGGTCCGCCCGGCCTTGGCGCCGGATCGGCGCGTGCGGCTTGCGGAAGATTTGTTCCAGTATGCAAAGCCGCTTTTCGGAGCATCCCGCGGCTGGGTTTCCAATACAGGCGCCGGCAGTGTGGTTTCGTCAGGACTGGGTTTGGCCGGATTGGCCCTGGGCTATGAACCGTATATCGCAGCGGCCATGGAGATGATGGACAAAACGCTGGCATCCCGGCTGGTCGACGGCCTTCATCAATCAGGGCCGGGGACGGGCAGCGTGGCCATGGATTCCGCCGTAAACCTGTTCTACGGATTAAAGAATTCGGGGCGCGCCGACTATTATGCCAACGCCTCTTTCCGCAAATACCTGGACGCGACACTGCAGCTGCTGTCTCCCGTTGGAACGCTGCCTCTGTTTGGCAGCACCAGCCTGGACCAGGCGGATCGTCTGAGCGCGTTTTTTCTGAAAACGGCCAATCATGTCCCTGAAAAAGAAGGGCGGGAATGTCTCGCGGCCTACCATCGCTACTGGTCGCACGGCCGGTATCACGCCGGCGGATGGATTCAGTGGTTCTTGCCTGCTTTCCAATCCATAGGAATGACGTTTGCCAATCCACATATTTTTCTTCAGTACACGCGGGATCTGCCGTTGTCTTCACTTCGGGCTTCGAGCGCCGTTCTTGGAAACGGACAGTGTGCCGTGCTGCGTACCGGCCCGAGTCCCGACGACGCGTATATGGCGATCAACATGACCCGTTCCGTCGATTCCGCACATAGGGACATTTTGACTTTTGACATGTATGCCCTCGGAAGTCTGCTTCTGCAAGGCCCCGGATTCCCGGGCGACGACCATGCCGATTTTAAGGAATCCGCAAAGACAGCAGCCTCCAACTCCATTACCTTTAATAACGAAGACCAGGCCTCGATCCATTGCACGGGGATAGAATCCTCGCTTCTCAATCAACCGATCTTTGATCACGTACGGGCTCTGGCGGACAAAACCTACGACCACGGGAGCGTGCAAAGGGACATCGTGCTGGCTCGGCCCGAAAAGGAAAACGCAGCGTACTTTTTATTGATCGACGACGTCTACACGTTCGCCTCTGAAACAAGCGTGCAGTGGCATCTTCACGGAGGAGGGAATCTGGCGGCAGGCATCGCCCAATCGTCCCGCTGGACAACAACGCGCTTCGAACCGCCGCGATTGTGGCCGAACCGGGTCGTGCTGGAGGCATTCTATCCAATGGGGATTCCGGGGAAACTGACAAAAAAATCCGGCAAGCTCTATTCGCAGATTTCTCTTTTAAGCCGGAATCGGGAATGCATCGTGATCGAATGGAAGGGATCGAAGCGGTTCTGCTGCCTCCTGGCGCCGCGCCGATTTAAACAGGCTCAGGCGGCGTTCAGCGCATCCGGAAAAAGCTCGTTCCGCATCGGCGCTGCAGACTGGATCAGCATTGGAATGCCCGGCACGGAGACCGCCTTCGGTCCTCTAAAACACAGAAGCGAATACACGATCGTGAGAGACCGGCAAACTTCTTTTCCCGGGCTGTTGATGGTCTCGGGGCGGGAGTGCCGCTTCGGCCCGCATTCTCTGCTAAGCTCAAAACCTGTGACGGCATCCCTGAAGGGGCTCCTGGGCGGATTTTTAAATCCGCAACCGGACACGCAAATAGAGTTGCGCTCGCCTTCCATCCGGGCAGGGGATCGTTTCCGCCTGGATGATCAGACAATTGCCGCCGCGGAACCGGGAGTGCTGCGTTTTCTGCTGCAAAGCACAGGCAATCACACATTGCAGCCGCAGGGTCTTCAGCGGTAATATCGGGCCGGCTGTTTAAGTTGCGCTTCAATCAATCGTGCATTTTTGAAGACAAAGACGGATGAGCGATGGAACAGGAACCTCGACAGATTAATTTCGCTTTTATCGGTTTCGGCCATGTCGGCCGCGCTTTCGCTCGGCTGCTGATCGATCGGAAGAAGTGGCTTCTCAAGGAATACGGCATCGACTGGAAGATTACGGGCATTGCGACCAGGAACCATGGGACGGCCATCGACCATGACGGCCTGCCGGTTCGGAAGATACTCGGCTCCTGGAAGCGCCATTCCAATCTCGACAATTTCCACAACGGGCCGACGTGTCATTCCCCGACCGACTTCATACGTCAGTGCGGAGCCGATGTGCTCTTTGAAATGAGCGTACTGGATCTGAGCGGAGAGCCGGCCGCGACCTTCATGCGCGAGGCGCTCGGCGCGGGGCTGCATGTCATCACCGTCAATAAGGGTCCGGTAGCGCTGCAATTCCGCCAGCTCACGCGGCTCGCCCGGCTGCGGGGCGTCCGATTTCTTTATGAAGGAACCGTGATGGATGGAGCCCCGGTTTTCAATATGCTCCGCCAGACTTTGCCGGGCACGCGGATCCGGTCTCTGCGCGGAATTCTCAACAGCACGACCAATTACATTCTCACCCAGATGGAACAAGGGACCTCGTTCGAAGAAGCGCTGGAGTATACAAAGAACGCGGGCATCGCGGAAGCGGATACCAGCCTGGATCTCGACGGGTGGGATTCCGCCGCCAAGCTGTCGATTCTGATTCAAGCCACAATGGGAGGTCGCGTCAAGCCGAAGGATATCGAGAGAAGCAGCATTAGTGAAGAAACCGGCCGGTTCGTCCGCGCGGCCGTCCGCCGCGACAGGCGTCTCAGGCTGGTGGCAAGAGCGTATCGGCAGGGCGGCAGAGTTGTCGGCAAGGTTGAACTGCAGGAGCTGGAAATTTTTGATCCCCTGGCCGCGATACGCGGCCTCAGCAACATCCTTGTGTTGAATACGGACACCATGCGCGAACTGGCGATTGTGGAAAACCACCCCACCGTCGACCAGACCGCTTTCGGCCTTTTTTCCGACCTCATCTCTTTGCTGCAGTAGGCAGCGGGCGGTGAACTGCCGAGTGCAGTTACACTCCCCAACCGCCGCTCACCTGAATATTCGCTCCGTTCACATAGCGCGCCCCGTCCGAGAGCAGATACATCGCGGCGGCGACAATATCGTCGGGACTGCCGAGGCGGCCCGCGGGAATGCTTTTAAAGGACTCCGCCATCGCCTCCGCCGGCATGCTGCCGGTTTCGATGAATCCCGGAGAGATGGCATTTACCGTGATGCCGTAAGGAGCAAGTGCCTTGGCTAAAGAGCGGGTCAGGACAAGCACTCCGATTTTGGCAATATAGTGCGCGGTAACAAACTGCTGTCCGGCATGCTGATCGGCATTCACTATGCCGAAATTGATTATGCGCCCCCTTTGGCGCCGTGTCATGCCTGCAGCGGCAGCGCGGCACAGATAAAAGACAGGATGGAGGTTGTTATCGAACATGGCGTGCCAGCCCTCGACGCTCTCTTGCATCAGCGGGACGCGATGGTAAGAACCGACGCAGTTAATGAGCGCGTCGATATGGCCGAATGCGCCTTCGACCTCTTCAACCAGGCGCTGCGCAGCGGCAGGATCCGAAACATCCGCGCAAACAATCCGGGATCGGGCGCCGTATTTTTGTAATTCAGCGCGCAGCTCGGCCGCCGCCTTTTCGCTTTTCCGATAGCAGGCAGCGAGGGCCCAGCCGCGCCGTGCAAGTTCCAGGGCGAGCGCCCGCCCGATGCCCCGCACCCCCCCGGATATCAGGGCGACGCTCGATTTTTCCGTGGTTTTCTGAGTTGCAGTCTTCAATGGGGACTCCGTTACGTTCTCATGGAATTGCCCGTATACAAATACCGCTTGATCTTTTTAGTCGTGGTTTTTTCCAGCTCCTCATACTGGACCTTCAGCCGGGTAATGCGTTTAAAGGAAGCCAGTTTCCGACAACACTCTTTGACTTCTTTCCGGACAACGGCTTCTACAAAATCCCTATCGCCGGTCTTCAAGCCCTGCTTTTCGAAATGTTCCAAATTGGGAACGACGATGCCTTCGATCGCAACTTCCGCTGCGGGGTTGCCGGACGCCTGTCCCCAGACCACACATTCGAAAATATAGGGCGATTTCAGTATCTCGCTTTCAATTTCCTCCGGATAAATCTTCTTTCCTCCCGGGGTCACGATTACGGATTTCTTTCGGCCTTGGATGTAGAGGAAACCGTCCTCATCCATATAGCCCAGATCGCCGGTATGCAGCCAGCCGTCTTCCAGAGCATCCCGCGTGGCATCCGGATTCTTGTAATAGCCTTTCATGATATTGGGGCCGCGAGCCAGAATCTCTCCATCCTCGGCAATTTTTACATCGACGCTGGGAAGGGGCAGTCCTGCCGAGCCGTCCCGGAAAGCTTTATTTCTGTTTACCGTGATGATTGGGGCGGATTCGGTGAGTCCGTAGCCCTGCAGGAATTCAATGCCCAGCTCGCGGAACCCTCCGGCAACAGCGGGATCGATGGCGGCGCCGCCGGATATGAGAATGCGCAGATGCCCGCCAAGCTTCTTGTGAACTTTTGCAAAAAGGAATCGACGCACATTCAATCCGAAATATTTTTCGAAACAGGCGGCAAACTTCTTTGCGGCTTTTACTCTCCGGATTCCTTTCTCCGCCATGGCGGCCTCGATCTTTTGATAGATGGAATGCCAGAGAAGAGGGACGCCCAACATTACGGTGGAGCGTGTTTCCGCGAGATTTTCCGGAATCCGGCGAAGGTTTTCCGCATAGGAAATTGTGGCGCCGGCATACAGCGGCAGGAGAAAGCCGTCGGTGCATTCGTAGCTATGGTGGATGGGGAGAACGGACAAAAACCTGTCCTCTGTGCGCAGATTGACCCATTGAACTGCATCCACGATATTGGACGCGACATTCCCGTGGGTCAGCATGGCGCCCTTTGGATTCCCCATGGTCCCGGAGGTAAAGAGGATCGACAGGAGGTGATCGGGCGTGACGACGCCTGCGGCAAAGTCATTGTTTCCGCCTGCGAGGCGCGCGGCCCCCCTTTTCTTCAGGTCGGAAAAGCTCAAAACTTCGTCATTCGAATGCCCGGCGTCCATGTTCACAACCAACGCCAGCTCGGGAAGGTCCCGGCGCATCGACTGAATAATCGCCATGTGCTTATCATCCCCGATCAGGACCTGGGCGCCGGAAAACAGGAGTATGTTTCGCAATTCGGCCTCTTTAAGGTCGCGGTCCAGGGGGACGCAGGGGATGCCGATGCAGGCGGCCGCGAGGATGGCCCGCGCCGGGACGACCGGCGGCCGCCGCGCGGAGCGCTGC
>CAZLHW010000093.1:0-10691 GCA_964559085.1 uncultured Acidobacteriota bacterium
CTGACCCTGAATCCCAGCGACGGCGGGTCCTCCTGGTGCAGTGCGGCAAACGCATCAATGGTCGCGCCATTCAGCGCGGTCCGTTCCCCGGGCTTCATCGATACAAAGTCGACCCCAAACGGCAGCGGCTCCTCTGCGGTGTCTTGATACCTCGCGCTGAAGAGGCGGTGCAGCCGCTGCTCCACGCCCGGCGGCCCGATGATGTTCAAGGGCCGGGTGCGCGGCTCCATATACATGGAATGCAGAAAGAAAAAAGGCAGCCCGGCGAAATGGTCCCCGTGAAAATGGGTAATCAGGATGGCGTCGATCGGATCCGCCCTTAGTCCCTGCCGATTCAGCGACGCCAGCAGCGTAGGACCGCAGTCGAGCAGCAGCGCCCCTCCCGGATGCTCCATCAGATACGCCGCAAGGTGCCGCCCGCCGGCGGAAAAAGCATCGCCGGTGCCCAGAAATGTAAGGCGCAACGATTTCATGGAAGGAGTATACCATTGACGAATTACGATTGACGATTGGCGAAGCGCCGCGCGCAGAGAAGAAACAAAGCGGCTGTGCTACAATTCCGGGCGGTATGAAAAATGCGGAACAGCGGCTCAAAAAGAAGCTTCTGCGCGGAGTCGGACAGGCGATCGCGGATTATAAAATGATCGTCGAGGGAGACCGCATCATGGTCTGCCTGAGCGGCGGCAAGGACAGCTACACGCTCCTGACGCTGCTGCTCGATCTGCAGGCGCGCGCACCCGTTCACTTTGATCTGCTGGCGGTCAGCCTCGGCCCTGCGCATCCGGATTTCCCGAACCATGTGCTCCAGGATTACCTTTCCGCCCTGAAAGTCCCCTACCGCATCCTGCAAAAGGACACCTATTCCATCATTAAAAGGACGTTGAAAGACGGCGAAGCCCCCTGCTCTCTCTGCTCCCGTTTGCGCCGCGGGATCCTCTATAACACGGCTGTCGAGGAAGGCTGCACCAAGATTGCCCTGGGACATCATGCGGACGACAGCATCCAGACTTTCCTTCTCAACCTCTTCTTTGAGGGAAAGCCGCGGGCCATGCCGCCCATCCTCCGCAGCGAGGACGGCCGCAACATTGTTATCCGCCCGTTGGCCTACTGCTGGGAATCCGACATCAAAGCTTTTGCCGCCCTACAGCACTATCCCATCATCCCCTGCGGTTTCTGCGGCTCTCAGCCCAACCTTCAGCGCAAGCGCATGAATTCTTTGATCGACGAGCTTGAGAAGGAAATCCCCGACATCCGTTTTTCCATGCTCTCGGCGCTGGGAAAGCTGAACACTTCTACCGATCCGGAGGCCGGACTTGGCTAGGACTCTCCGCTGCATTTTTTTTGATCTCGACAACACGGTCTATCCGGAATCGGCCGGACTGATGCAGGCTATCGGCGACCGCATGAACCAATACATGGTCGAGCGCCTCGACATCGATCCTTCCGACGTGACCCGCATCCGCGACGGCTTCCTTAAAAAATACGGCACAACGCTCAATGCCCTGCGCCGTTTCTACCCCGTCGACCCGGACGAATTCCGCGATTTCGTGCACGACATTCCCCTGCACCGGCTCCTGCAATACGAACCGGCGCTCGATGCCATGCTGCAGCGCCTCGACCTGAAAAAAATCGTCTTCACAAACGCCGATGCAAAACATGCCCGGCGCGTGCTCCGCAGCCTCGGAATTCTTCGCCATTTCGAATACATCATCGACATTCACATGATCGATTTCTGCAACAAACCGGACCGCCGCGCCTACATCAAAGCCATGGATCTCGCCTCGCTTCATCCGGAGGAATGCATTCTAATAGAGGATTCCCTGGTTAACGTTCTTGCAGCGAAAGAGTTGGGAATGACAACGGTTCTGGTAGGAGAAGGGGTGCACGCTCACAGCGCCCATTATCACATCGACCGTATCACCGATCTGGAAGAACTGCTCAGCCGACTGCCGTAGAGCCGCGGATTCTCACAGATTTGCACGGATCAACAACCCGGCATTTCAAATCCGTGAAAATCTGCGCAAATCCGTGGTTAATTCTTTGAGGTTTCCGGGATATAGCGGCGGAACTCGGGGGGCGGGTCCGTCCGGAATTCGAGGGGCGTCCCCCGGGTAGGATGCCTGAAACCGAGGAGGAAGGCATGCAACCCCAATCTTCCGAGCGGATTCTGCGTACTGCCGTAAGCGCGATCGCCGACAATCGGGTGTCCCATTTCCGACAGATGGACGCGAATCTGGTTTTTGCGCCCCGTTTCCAGCGTCACTTCCAGCACGGTGAGGTTCTTCAGGCGGCGCAATACGCGAAAGTGGGTGATGGCCTTCTTCCCCTCCTCCGCATTTTCGGTCGACCGCATCCGGAAAGACTTATCCTCTGCGAGACGGCTCCTGATCGTACCGCAGTCTTTGGATACGACGCCCTCCACAATTGCCCAGTACTTGCGCTGGATGTCGTGCCGGCTGAAGACGCCCTGCAACAAAGATTTCACTTTTTCGGACTTGGCAAACACCAGTATTCCGCTGGCAAGCTTGTCCAGCCGGTGCACAATAAAGAGTTTCTGCCGGGATCTCCCTTTACGCAGGTAGTCCCGCACATAGGCAAATGCCGTTCGTTCCTGCTCGTCGGGTGTTGCCACGGTCAAGAGTCCTTCAGGCTTATATATAAGAAGGATATCGCCATCTTCGTAGAGGACTTCAACTCCGGCCGCGATCTTCGAAGGCGTTGTGCGGGGACCGATCTCCAGAACGTCCCCTTTTTGCACCGGATGCGCCGCAAAGGCACAGACCTGACCGTTGACGCTCACCCTTCCCTGCGAAAGCATCTGGCGCAGAGTTCTATTGGAGGCTCCCGGTACCAGGAGCTGAAGCGCTTCCAGGAGTGAACTGGAAATGGAGGCAGCGGTTTTCACCTAGCTTCGATTGCAGACAAGCATCCGCGTTGCGTCGGCAAAGCGCACCGTTATCTTAATGGGAGGCACGAAGGACTGAACACAGCCCACCCCGAAAGTCGCGTGCTCGATCCAGTCGCCTTCCCCAAAACTGCCCGACATAGTGTACTTTTTGTGAGGCTTCGCCGCAGCTTCCTGCATTACCTCTTCCCACGACTGCCGGGTCTTTTTGGTGGTAGTTTTCTTGGGTGCCTTTGTTGCAGCCTTCTTAGACGGCGTTTTGGGAACAGGCTTGGAGGCTCGATAATTGTGTTCTCCGTTGCAGGTATTGCAACGGACGCGACGGGGCTTTGCTCCCTCCATCGCTACAACTGAATGAGCCAAAACCAGCTTACATTTGGTGCAATATGCCTCTACATCCGAACCAACAGCAATTTTACTCATGCGCGATATAGTACCATATCGTAAGCAAATAACTAGCCAGAAATTTCATACTTTTGCGTGAAACTGGGAGGGGGAAATGCCCCGCATCGATGGAATCCGGCCGCATCCTGTCGGCAGCGCGTCACGGATTCCCGGCACAGCAGGAATCAAGCGCTTTGGCGGATTAAGAAGCCGCCGGCCTGCTCAAAAAAGCCCGCAATTCATCCAGGTTTTTTCGAATGGCATGCACGTCCTCTTCCAGGGGTGTTCGAGGCTCTTCGGCCTTCTGCGCTTCCACAATTGCCTCAAGCCGGCTCTTCACAGCATCGATTTCGTCGCGAAAAAGCGCGACCTGCTGCTGCAGGTCCGCTATCTGGCGGGCGCTCGTCTCGCTTCTATCGCTCAGATCCGCCATATATTGACCGGCAAACTCCATACTCCTCAGGGCGGCTTCCACGTGTTCCAAGCGGTCTCGAAGTTCAGAGAAACGCGGATCGAACATCTGCGGCGCGGCCGCCGGCGGCGGCACGTTGTCCATGCGCATTTCGAGGCGCTCCACATTTTCGGCAAGCTGTCGTTCCAGATTTCTCAAATCCTGTCGAAGCCGGCTTCGCTCGGCCTTTTCAAATTCAAACTGGGCGCACCGGCTTGAAAGCGTATGGACCTGATCCTGAAGCTCATCAATCCGCATCCGAAGCTCCCGTTCGAGAACTTCCTGAGAATTAGGGCCTTCTCCCTCGGCTCCATCCCCCGCATTTCTGGACGGATACAAGGCATAATACTTGCTGAATATAATGCCGCATTTTTTGCAGTCCGACCGCTTTTCCTGGCTGAATCCGCATTTCGGGCAGACCATTGATCCGGCTGCAGATCCGGAATTTTGCAATACAGATTCCATTCCCACGCTAAACCTCCAGGGCATGCTTCGCCGAGCTCTTCTCCGGCATCCGCAATTTCGGGTACATTTCTTTTATCGGCTGGAATGGATTATGGCTTAAGAACTTGATTTGAATGATGATACCAAAGAATACCGAGAATCGTCTTGCCGTCTTTGATTTCGCCGGTGCGGATCATTTCCAGGCACTCCTCCAGCGAATAGGCTTCCACTGTAATATGCTCGCCTTCTTCGAGGCGCTGGGCTTTCAGCGTCAGATCGCGCGCCAGAAAGAGATGTATGGATTCGTTGCAAATTCCAGGCGTGGTATAAAAGGTTGTCGCCGGCACAATTTCCCCTGCGACATAGCCCGTCTCTTCTTCTATCTCGCGTGCGATGGTGTCCATCGGGCTCTGGCCGCTGTCCAGCTTGCCTGCGGGTATCTCAAGAATAAACGCACCGATTGGATAACGAAACTGGCGGATCAGCAGCAATCGTCCATCGTTGAGAACCGGAACCGCAGCGACTCCCCCGGGATGGCGAACAACTTCACGGATGGTCGTGTTTCCGGAAGCCTGCCGGATTGTGTCCACATGAAGACCCACAATTTTGCCGCTGTAAATCTCCCGGTGATCCAAAACGGTAGATTCCGGATTCTCCTTGTTCATAGCGCCTCCCCTGTTTTTACAGCATACAGGATAGGGTCGGCAGGATACAGAGTGTCTTCCACCCGGCTCTGGGTTAAACTGGATACGCGGAGGAGCAGCGATGCCGTTGTGTGAAAAGGTAGATCAGATTCTGGGGCCCGAAGGGGCCGTTGCGGCGCTTCACCCCTGCTATGAGCATCGTCCCGGGCAGATACAAATGGCGCGGGCTGTTGCCGAAGCCATGGAGCAGAAGCAGCACCTGTGCGTCGAGGCCGGCACCGGCACCGGAAAAACACTGGCCTACCTCCTGCCCGCCATTGTTTCCAACAAGCGGGTAGTGATCTCGACGGCAACGAAAAATCTCCAGGAGCAGCTTTTCTTAAGAGATGTGCCGTTTCTGGAAAAAGCCCTCAACTGCACACTCTCCGTCTGCTACATGAAGGGCCGCAGCAACTACCTGTGCTGGAATAAGCTTGAGGGGATCGAGGAGGAAGCCTATCTCTTCTCACCGCATGATCCGGAATATCTGCGGATGATTAAAGCTTGGGCGCAGAAGACGACCACCGGAGACCGGGCCGAACTGACAGAACTGCCGGACGACAGTATGCTGTGGCATCGACTGGACGCGCGCCGTGAAACGTGCCGCGGGCAGAAATGCCGCAATTTCGACGCCTGCTTCGTCACGAGGATCCGCCAGCGGGCGCTGGCGTCGGATATTGTCATTGTCAATCACCACCTTTTCTTTGCGGATCTCGCGCTGCGTCAGGGAGATTTCGCATCCGTGCTCCCGGACTATTCCATAGCCGTTTTCGACGAAGCCCATGAGGTGGAGGACGTCGCCACCCAGTACTTCGGCGTGATGATCAGCAACTACAGGTTCGAGGAACTTGTTCGCGATTCCGAACATGCTCTGCGCGAGGAGGGCGTCTCTTCGGATTATCTCGCCGCGCAGCTGGCCAAGCTCACCGAAAGGTCCCGGGAGTTTTTTGCGCGGTTTCTGAAAAAAGAAGGGCGCTACATGCTGCAGCCCCTGGGTTCCGGACTTCACGTTCGACGCGGCGTCCGGGGGGTGGACAGCTTCAGCGACTCCTATCAACTGCTGCGCACGCAGCTGAGCACGCTTCGGTCCGCTCTGGACACTGTCAGTGTTCAGAGTGACGCCATCGAGGCGCTGTCTCGCCGCTGCCGGGAACTGGAAGAAGAATTGGCCATCATTTTGGAGTCCGAATCCCCGGAACAGGTCTACTGGTGCGAAATACGCGGCCGCGGTGTCTTTCTCTGGGCCTCTCCGATCAATATCTCCTCCATCCTCAGGGATCGCCTGTTTTCCAGCGTGGACTCCGTGATCCTCACCTCGGCAACACTGTCGACAGGAGGCAATTTCGCTTTTGTGAAATCGCGGCTGGGACTGGATAAGGCAAACGAACTGATCGTTCCCTCTCATTTTGATTTTGCCGCCCAGTCCATTTTTTATGTGCCGCGAAACATCCCGGAGCCGCGGGAGGAAGGCTGGGTGCGCCATGCCTGCAAAGAGATCGAGATGCTGCTCGGAGCCAGCCGGGGCCGGGCGTTTATTCTCTTTACCAGTTACACCCAGATGGAGCAGGTTTATCAATCCCTGAAGCATCAGCTTCGATTCCCGATTTTTATTCAGGGGGAAAAAAGCAAATCCGGCCTTCTGGAATCCTTTCGCAATACACCCCACGCCGTCCTGTTTGCCACAAGCAGTTTCTGGCAGGGGGTCGATGTGCAGGGGGAACAACTCAGCTGCGTGGTTATCGACAAGCTCCCCTTCTCCGTTCCGAGCGATCCTGTTGTTGCGGCGCGCATCGCCCAGATTAACGAGTCGGGCGGCAATGCTTTTTATGACTATCAGATCCCGACGGCAACCATACTTCTCAAGCAGGGGATGGGAAGGCTGATTCGCAGCAGACTCGACCGTGGAATTCTGGCATTGCTGGATAAACGCATCGTGACAAAAAGCTACGGAAGGGTATTTCTCCAAAGCCTCCCTCCGGCGCCGCTGACCCACGATTCGGGGGAGGTCTGTAACTTCCTCTGCAATTAGAAATCTATTGCACTGGAAAAGTTGTATTGTGGTACCGTGAGCGTGCTTTTCGGGATCAGGTTTTTGAAAAACCACCGTCAAGAAGAACTGCAAGGAGGTCCCATGCGTATCTCGCCGCAAAAAACAGCTTTTGCAGCCGTTTGCCTTTTCGCTCTGACGCTGGAGTTGCCGGCTTTTGCTCAGACCTGCACCTTCAGAGGCAAAGTAACGGATGAAAACGGAGAACCGATCAAAGGGGCGACCATCATAATTCAAAGCGTCGACGCCAAAAGCCGGACTTTCAGCGTCAAGACCGACAAGAAGGGAACCTTTGTTTATATGGGACTCCCGGGAGGGCTCTACCATGTCGGCGCGCGCGCACAGGGCTACAGTCCCCGGTATCAGCCGAATGTCAAAGCCAGCATTCAGGAGGAAGCACAAATCAACATCCAGCTTCCTAAAGGGCCTGACCAGAAGCTTCCATTTGAACTATCGCCGGAAGAACTGAAACAACAGGAAGCGGAAATCGAAAAGGCGCGAAAGAGGCAGGAAGCCTCCGCTGAGGTCCGGGCTCTCTTTGATGAGGGAACCCGGCTGGCAGATGCCGGCAATCACGCGGAGGCCATTGAAAAATTTTCCCTCGCGCTCCAAAAAGATCCGGAACAGGCTAACATTCTCGGAAACATGGCCGAATCCTATAGGAAACTCGAAAAATACAATGAAGCCTATGCGGCCTACCAGAAGGCCATCGCCATAAAACCGGAGGATCCTGTCCTTTATACAAACCTGGGCGTGGTTCTGAGCAAGATGGGAAAAACAAAGGAATCCGAAGAAGCCTTCAAAAAGGCTGCATCCCTGAACCCCGGAGGTTCGGCGCAAAGCTACTTCAATCTTGGCGCAACGATGGTCAATAGCGGACGGACGGAAGAAGCGATCGAGCCGTTCAGACAGGCCATTGCCGCCGACCCGAGCTTCGCCGACGCCTATTTTGAGCTTGGCATGTGCCTGTCCGGCAAGCCGGAAACCATGGAAGAGGCCGTCAGGCACTTAAAGAAGTATATCGAGATCGGAAAAAATCCTGCTCAAATTGAAACGGCGAAGGCGATCGTGACTGCGCTGGAGCAGTCCATCAAGAAATAGCGTCCGGAGTCTCGGCATGGCCGGCAACTCCAGGGTTGCGAAAAGCTTGAAGAAAGAATCAGTCCGGATTCTCCTCGGATGAGGAGAAGTACGCTTCGGCGCGCCGGCACCCGACGTCGGCAAGGTTTTGAAGAGCGGCAAGAGCGGACTCCGCCACCATAGCCTCGGGGTGCGTGGTCATTTGATAAATCTTCTCAAGAACTTCGTCCGAGATCTCATTGGGCCTGTGCCAGTAGGCAACAGACAATTCTGAAAGAGCCTGAGCCTGGATTTCGGGATCCTCATGATCCACAAGCTCGATCAGCGCGTCCAGCGACCGGCTGCCTCCTTGCTGCGCAATGGCGCCCAGCGACTCAATGATCCACTGGCTCATTCTTCCCGCAGTTCTTGCATTCTTTCTCTCATGCGATGCCTTGGTCGCACAGCAGCTTTTCAGCGCAGGAAGAAAAAAGTCCACCGCGGCATCATCCCCGATGGCCCCGATCGCCTCAATAATCGCAATCTGCAATTCCCGCGCGCCGAATCCTTTCAACTGCTTTGCTTTGATAAACGCCTTCTTAAGCGGCTCCAGGAATACCCGGTCGCCCATCGCGCCCATGGAGTAGGCCGCGAATTCGCGCCGCTTGACATCCTCGTGGCGGAGAAGCGCCAGGAGGGGATCGTGGAACCGGGGGTCGCGCAAAACCCCGATCCGTGGAATTATTTCAAAAAGATCTTCAATATCCCCCGATTCTATGATTTCAAGACACTCCTTAATCATATCCTCGGAGAATCGTTTTGTTTTCCTTGAAACAGATTTGTCTGAATCGGCCAAAGTAAAATAAACCTCATCCGTGTAAATGGTTCCGGATACTAGGGAAGTCCATTATACGATTGCGGGTTTTCTTTGCAAGAACAAATAGAAAAACGGACGCCCGGCTCTATTCACGAACATCATTGGAGGAGGGCGCATCGGCGGTTTCCTCCGCCCGATTCAGGTATTTCTGTTTGCAGGTTTCCGAGCAGAAATAAATGTCGTCCCGGTTGCGCTGCAGCCGGATTGCCAGCCGGGAGTCCATATACATCCCGCACACAGGATCTTTAACCATAGGGTTGGGACCTTCAGTGGAAGCGCTTCTCGTTCGGCCTGTTCGTGATCCGCCGAAAAAAAGAACAAACAGGCGACGCAGGATCCATATCAGAAATATTGCCGAGAGAATTCGAAGCAGCATCGATAGCATAGGGGATCCCGAGTGTTTACCGGATGGACTCCTTGAGTATTTTGATTCTCTGTTCAAGTTCCGCTTCCCTGGCAAAGTCCGGATCCCTGCGCAGCAGCTCTTCCCATAGACGGATCGCCGTGTTCACATCCTTCTTCGCATTGATCAGAATAATTCCCTTATTGAACAGCGCCTGTGAAAATCCGGGACTATAGGACAAAACCCTGTTGAGCGCCTCAAGGGCTTCATCGTCCCGGCCCGCATAGTGGAGAGATACGGCCAAATCCGTCTCGACGTTCGGGTCTTCGGGGCGCAGCTTCAGGCTCCGCCGGTAATGCTCGATAGCCTTTTCATATTGCCGGCTATCATAGTATAGGTTTGCAATCTGCGTCTGATATTCATGGTTGTTCGGATCCTGCGCGATCTTTGCCCCGAGCGCCGCGATTTTCTGCGCAACATCGATATCCGGGTGATCCTTCGGCAGCCGGCCGCCGGATTGCGTCGCCGCATTCCCGGAAACCGCCGGTGTATGCGAATTGCCATAGAAACCAATCGCGGCAGTCACGGCCAGTACGGAAACGATGCAGGCAAAAGCGAGGTTTACTCCAAATTTTCCTGTAGCCATAGACCTAATCTTAGGGAGGCATTCTTCATGAATCAAGCCAAGTTCGCGCTGCGGGCGCATTCGGGCGCTGAACCGTAATCGGAGATCCGGTTCAGCCCCGGCTGTTGAGGATCAGGGTAACGGGACCGGAATTGGTGAGGGACACTTCCATAATGGCCTGGAACCGGCCGGTCTGAACGTCCGGAACATAACGGCGCACAATGTTCAGAAACTCCTGATAAAGCTTCTCTGCCTCAGCCGGCGGGGCCGCCTCGGAATAAGAAGGGCGGCGGCCTTTCCTGCAGTCTCCATAAAGTGTGAATTGAGACACTACCAGCAGCTGTCCGTTGATATCCTGAAGGCTCAGATTCAGCTTTCCCTCTGCATCATCAAAAATGCGCAGTTCGACTATCTTCTTGGCCATCCAGTGAAGATCGTGTTCCGTGTCGTCGCGGGAAATGGCGACAAGGGCGAGAATTCCCCGGTCAATACAACCGACGCGAACCCCTTCAACCCTGACTTCGGCATTGCTTACCCTTTGGACAACGGCTCTCATAGCGCACAGATTCTGCGGCGATTCGCCCCAAAGGTCAACGGGGCTGAAAAAACATTTTCCGGCCCGGGGGTTTTCGCCCGGCCTGCCGGCCGGTCCGGACCGAGTGATTGGTAAATGGTGACTGCGGATTTTCCGATGCTGGATAATTTGAGTTTTGCGTTCCTTGCGGCTTAGCGGCGAATTCCGCTTAGCCGCCAGGACGCAAAGAGCGCGAGGAGCCGCAAGCAGCGAAGTTGCAAGGCAGTGCAGGACTTGGATGCATGCGTTGGCGATTGCAGCAAGATTGTGCCGATTGCCCGCGCTGGGAGCACCGCAGG
>CAZLHW010000094.1:0-10602 GCA_964559085.1 uncultured Acidobacteriota bacterium
GGCATATGTTTTTCGAAAAGCGCGAGCAGCATCCGGTTTTTCCAAAGGAACATGCCGCTGTTCCAGAAGTAATTGCCGGCAGCCACGTAACCCTCGGCGGTCGCGGCATCCGGCTTTTCTATGAAGCGCACCACGGGCCAGGCATCGGCGCAGACTGCCGGCTTTTCCGCCAATATATACCCGTATCCCGTTTCGGCGCGCGTGGGCGTGATGCCGAATACTACGCCCGTCGCGCCTTCGAGATTTTCAAGCCCCGTCTGAATGGTTTTCAGGTATGCATCCGGAGTGCCGACGTAATGATCCGCCGGCAATGCGAGCATGACGGCTTCCGGATCCCGCTGTTCAAGATGAATCGCGCAAAAACCCAGACACGCGGCGGTATCGCGGCCGATCGGCTCGACAATGAAATTGTCCGATGGGATTTGGGGCAGCTGCCGCCGCGCGACTGCTTCATGTTCCGCTCCAATGGAGATCCAAATCCTTTCAGGGGGCACAAGCGGCTGCAGGCGCGTCACGGTATCCTGAAGCAGCGAAGTGGAGCCGAGAAGAGGAATGAAGGGCTTCGGGAGTTCGCGCGTGCTGAGCGGCCAGAATCGTTCGCCGCGACCCCCGGCCATGATTTCGGTATAAAGCGTCAGGGGGTCTCGCCGTCCATGCTCCAGCGCTCGAATTTTAATGGAGAGCGCCGCGTTTTCCTCTGGGGAATTTCAGCGGATGGCGCGGGAGAGGCTATAGCTGAAAACGACGGCGTCGACGGCGGCCCTGGCTTTCTGCCGGAGAGACAGCGGCTTGCCGGTGGGGTGCGTGTGTGTGAGTAACGGACTGATCAGCAGGTGGGAATTTGCAACCCGCCTATGGAGCTCCATGCTTTCCTCCGCAGGTATCAGGTCATCGTAAGCTCCGTGAATAAAAAAGGCCGGGCATCGAAGGTCCTTCACGGCATTTTCGGGGTCCAGCTGCCGATAAAGGTGCGCGACAAGATGGTTCTCGATGCGTTGCGAAAGCTGCGGATCGGATTCGTTCTCTTTCATCGTCGCCAACGCATACCAGCGCGCGCCTTCGGCCGTCAGATCTTCCGGCATGGGCGGAAGTCCCTTCTGCAGCAGCAGGCTGCGCAGCGCGCCGTCGAGGAACCGCCGATCGCTTTGGGATTGCACCATATCCAGCGCCGCCAGCATGACGATCCATCTCGCATAAAACCGAGTCGGGTAATAATTGCCGGCGACCGTGATCGGGCCGGGCGCGAACCAGCCGCGGGTGCAGCGGAGCAGGTTGAAGTAGGGACCGATGGCGACAAGAAACCCCACTTTATCCCGGATCTCCGGTTTCGCTGCGGCCATCATCGCAAGGGTGCCGGAAAAAGATATGCCGGCAAATCCGATGGTTTTTACTTTCGAGCTCCCTTCCAGCGTCGGGATTTGACCGTGCCAGAACAGCATCTGGCTGATCGGCTCCTGGGAGATTTTGAACTCCCGGAACTCCCGAATATCCGGGGTGACAACAAGCAGTCCTTTTTCAGCCAGAAGTCTGGAAAGGGCGACGAGCCTGGGATGTCGGCAGCCGAGCTCGCTGAGGCCGGCGACAAGGATTAGGGCGCTGACCGGCTGTGATTCTTGTGGGCAGTAAAGGAGAGCTTCCAAATCGCGGTCGCCCATCCGGCGATGTACCTGCAACTCTCGAACGTGTTCAGCGCGGCTGTCGGTTCCCGCAGCCAGTTTCTGGAGGGATAACGCAAGCCGCACGGCGAAGACCGTGTGCAATAGGGGAGAAACCAGAAGGCCTGCCAGAATCAGCAGCGCAACCGCCGTCCCCCATCCTCGAACTCTTCCATTAAAACGCATGCCGCATTTCATTGAATGCCCCTTGCCAGTGCCGATGAAGCGGGACATTATAATCCCGCCGGTTGCAACTATACCCAAAGAAGCCTGAATATTCAGGAGCTTTCGGGTGTAAACGGAAGTGCGAGTGGATAACAATTCGTTCTGTACATCCAGCCAGGGCGAGATAAATCTGTTGCGGCTCGTCCGTGCCGGGGCAATCGTGTATCGGCAGGCCCGGAGGGCCGTCAGATAGATAGCCCCGGGTGAAACCCGGGGGAAAGGGAATGGGATAAAAGCGAGCCCCGGCAGGGGCGAAAGAAGAGGAACGGACAAAAGGATCTTTCACCCCTGCCGGGGCCCTTGCTTCTGTCCTATCCTACCGGGGGTTCGCTGCGCTTCACCCCCGGCTATCTATCTGTCGCCCCTGCCGGGGCAGGCCTGAAAGGCCGTCCGATGGAAAGCTCCGGGTGCAAGAGCGGAGAAGGGCTGACTTCCGGTATCGGGTGGATGCAATGGAGGAGCCATGCTGAGTCTGTCTGAACTGCAGCGGGCGGTTCGAATCATTCAGGAAAAGGTGGCAGGCGCCAGACTCCGGCGCATCGTGCAGCCGGATGCTTTGCAGCTGGTTTTGACGCTTGAGACCTCTTCGGGGAAGCACCACGTACTTTTGGTATGCAGCGCGGATGCGGCCCGCATCAGTCTCACGGACCGCGCGGAGACCGCCGGATCCGGCGGATCTTTTTATGAATATCTGCGCGCGCACCTGACGGATAGCATGATTGCGGCCCTGGAGTGCGCCTCCGATGACCGGCAAGTCACAATTCGGCTGCAGTCCCGCTCCGATGCTTTCGTTCTCTTATTCTCGATCCTCGGCGCCCGCAGCAATATCTATCTGCTCAATGCCGACGGCAGGCTGGTGCATTCCCTGCGATCGCTCGAAGAGACGCGCAAGGAACTGAAAATCGGGGAACCCTGGACAGATCCTCAGGGTGCGGCTCCCGGCGAAGGCGTGGACCGATGGGAGACTTTGCCGGACGAGGACTATCTGGATGCAGTGGAGCAAACCTACCGGCGGATGGAATGGTGCAAGCGTGCCGATTCGGCGGCGCGCCGGATCCGTCAGGTTCTCAAAAAGGAAAGGCCTTTTCTTGATCGCAAGCTGGTGAACCTGCAGGAGGATCTTGGAGAAGCAAAGCAGGCCGAGGCCTACAGACGCAAGGGAGAATTGCTGAAACTCATTCTGCATACGGTACGGCAGGGCGATGAAATAGCAGTCGCAACCGATTTCGAATCGGGAGAAAAGGTCGAAATCCCGCTTGATCCTAAAATCACGCCCGCAGCCAACCTGGAATTGTATTTTGCGCGCTACCAGAAACAGTCGCGCGGTGCGCATTTGATTCAACAGCAGCTGGAGGAGATGGGGGCCGCGCGCTCTGAGCTTGATGAAATCGAACAGCGCCTGTCGGAGGTGCTGTCGGGGGAATTGCCGGACATGCAGGCTCTGGAGAACCTTGAAGCACTGCCGACAGTCCGTCGCCTGGTCCGCAGGTATTTTCCGGAAAAAAAGCAGGCTCCCTCTCCGGCACGATCCGCTTCCAAAAAAGAGGTTCCAGGCCGGCTGCTGCCCAAGCGCTACAAGACGGAGGAAGGATTGGAAATCTGGGTCGGCCGCAATGACGAAGGGAACGATTACCTGACAACGCGCCTTGCGCGCGGCAACGATCTTTTTTTTCACTTGGAGGGTTATCCGGGAAGCCACGTGGTGCTGCGGACCGAAGGGCGCACCGATCCGCCGCCCAAATCAATCCTGGACGCCTGCGAACTCGCAATCCACTATTCGAAGTTGAAAAGCGCGGATCGCGCCGATGTCCACATGGCCCCCATCAAGAACGTAAAAAAGCCCAAAGGCGCCAAACCCGGCCTCGTGTATGTGCGAAGCGGGAAGACAATCCGTCTAAAGCGGGATCCCAAACGGCTGCAAAACATCCTGGCGTCGAGAATGGACTAGAAATTTCCTGAACCTCCGGTTTTCGGCTCGAACAGCTGGCACTCAATTCCGGAAGTCTCATAAACAACGACTGCAGGATTACGGTTTGTCTTGAATCCATGCGCCCGGCAGCCATAGGGCCTGCGGGTATCCCAGGTCACCTGGTAGTATCGGCATCGGATGCACGCGATGCGCCGGCCTTTGTCTGCACGCTCTTCCATAGCGCTCTCTTTTAAAAATCAAAGGATCAAAGGATCGGAGGGGAAAAGCGGATTGATGAAAAAAGTGCACGCTTTTTGAACCCTCTAATCCTTTGCTGCCCCCATTACGCAATGATGATTACATCGGGCTTGGTCTCCATCCTCGCGCCCCCTTTAACCTTCCGGATGCCAAACAGCTCGTCGAGTCCCATCGGAGGCCTGTCGTAGTGACCGTGTTTTTCCCAACGATTCTTAAAGAAAATTTTAATGCCCCGGAATTTTATGAAAGGATAGACCTTGGAGTCGGTAATTTTGTTGTATTTGACGGCCTTGATCGCCTGCTTCCCCAGGCCGTCCATGTCGATGACCAGTTCCACGTCCTCAAAGGTTTTTACATTCTGCTTATCCTGGATCATGAAGGGGACGCCGTCGTCCACATTTGCATCTCCGAACTGGTGCACGATCAAAACCTTTTTTTTCTGCAGCCTCTGCGTGCGCACATAATCATCCAGCATCTGCTGAACTGCGTTGACCTGCGATGCCTGGATCACGCCGATGGGGATGCCCGGTTTTTCTCTGCCTGGATACACATGGAATTCGGGATCGAGGGCGACGGCAACATTCTCATATTTCAGATAGCCTTTCTCGATCATGCGTTTGAGCTGCTGCACCGGAGTGGATTTGCCGATCTGGGTGTCGAGCACAACCATCCAGCCGCGCTCCGCCGCAGGCTCAATGTAATCGCGGACTATATCGGTTTTCCCGGCGTCGAGATAGAGCAGGCAATCCTTGCTGTCCTTGCAGGGAGTTGCCATGGCATAGATCAGATGAATGGCCGGAATCACGCCTGTTTTGCCGCTTCGCTGTTTGATGCCCTCGATCCATGGCTGCACGTCCTTCTCCATGTCGGCGAATCCCCTGTATTGACCAAGGCGTCCCAGAATGGGAGCGCGATTAAAAGCCCGGCCGTAAATAGCAAGCAGGGTGTTGTCCGCCAGAACCGACTGGGGCTTTACAGATGTAGCCTGCTTGAGGACGGTCGTGTCGGCGGAAAGGTTTTGTGTTCCGCCGCAGGCGGCTTGTGAAAAGAGAATCCCCAGATACGGCAGGAGGCAGATCAGGCGTGTTTCCATTTTCGGTCGCATGTGGTGTCTGAAAGGGTTATCGGCTCGGCTGATTTGCTGCCTTGCCTTTCAAGGCATTTCAGCCGAGGGCGAACGATATCATCATGAGGCGGGAAAAAACAAGAACGCCGCGAATTCCGCGATGGGCAGGTGCTGCGCGTATTTCTCAAGCGGGCTGCGGCGTTTGTTACGCGAGCGGCTGTTGGCTGCAATTCTTCAGGTTTTTGCGTCTCGGCGGCCGATCCGGCTTAACCGCCAAAACGCAAAAACGCGAAGAAAGACTCCCGTCTTCTGGTGCAGACGGCTAGCCGGCGCTTTCCTCCGCCGCTTCGGCGACGGGTTCCTTCTCTTTTTCCTGCTTTGCTGTTCTCAGGCGTTTCAAAAACAGCTTGGCATCGTCGAAGAGAGAATAGATAACGGGCGTTACCAGAAGCGTGAGCAGGAGGCAGATTGTTTGACCGCCGATAATGGTGATGGCCATGGATGCCCGGGACCCCGATCCCGCGCCGCGCCCGAAGGCAATCGGCAGCATCCCCGCGACGATGGCGATGGTCGTCATCAGGATAGGCCGCAAACGGACATGGTTTGCGGTGACGATCGCTTCATCGCGCGGCATGCCCTGGGCAATCAGGGTGTTGGTATAGTCGACTTGAAGGATGGAGTTCTTTTTCACAATGCCGAACAGCATCATCAAGCCGATCGCGCTGTAGACGTTCACCGTCATGCCGAAGAGCATCAATGCGAACAGGCCGCAGGGAAGACTCAGCGGGATGGCGGTCATGATGGTCAAAGGGTGAATAAAGCTGTTGAACTGAGACGCAAGAACCATGTAGATGAAAACCACGGCCAGAATGACGGCTACAAGAAAGTCGTTTGAAGCCTGCGTGAGTATTCTGGCGCTGAATCCGAAGACGGCCGAATAGCCGGGTTTCAGGTTCATTTCATCCACCTTTTTCTGGACTTCATTGATTGCGGTCTGCAGCGGAATTCCGTCCAGCCCTCCGTTCAGCGAAACCTGCCGCTGCCGGTTGTAGCGGTCGATGGTGGCCGGCCCCGGTTCGAGTGAGAGCGTGGCGACATCGCTTACTCGAAGCGGCCTTCCCCCCGCACCGGGGACCAGCAGGTCGCCCATTGTCGCCGGATCATTCCGGAATCGCTCGTCCAGCCTTAATTTGACGGCAAACTGATCGTCCCCCTCTTTGTATTTCGATACCTCATCGCCGCCTACAAGGAGCCGGAGGCTGGTGGCGAGGGTGTCGATGGATACGCCTAAATCGGCCGCACGCGTGCGGTCGATGCGCACCCGCAGTTCCTGTGCCGTGGCTTCGAAATTGGTGTCGGCGTCCACGATGCCGGGGATCGTCCGGATCTTGGCGAGCAACTCCTGAACATAGGTCTGAAGCTGCTGAATATCCGGTCCCTGAATCAGCAATTGGACGCGATTGGCTCCGCCGCCGCCGCGGCCGCCGGCCGTGGAACTGCCGGAAATGTCGGTGCCGCCGGAGACGCTGATCCTGGCATCGCGGAATTGCCTCAGGGCCATGCGGGTGTTCCGCATCAACTCCTGCTGGGAAACACGCCGTTCCTCCAGCGGGGTCAGCCCGACATAAAAGTTGGCGCTTGCCGGATTGACGGTTGTGAAGACGGTTCGCACTTCCGGCATTTTGCGGATCATTTCTTCTATGGGCCTTATATATTCGTCGGTTCGGGCAAAACTGGTTCCGCGGGGCAGGCGCACATTCACGCTGTACTCGCTCTGGTCGTCGTCCGGAACCAGTTCTTTGCCGATGCGCGGGAAAAGCACTGCGGCCGATGCGGAAACGGCCAGTGCGATGACGACGATGATCATGCGGTGCCGCAGGCTCCAGCCGAGCGCATATCCGTAAATGCGGTCCATGGCTGCGTAGAATCCGCGCGATTTGGAAGCTTTATGCTTCGCATCCGTTGAGCGCAACCATACGCCGCAAAGGGCCGGAGTCAGAGTGAACGAAACAAACATCGAAATCATGAAGGCGGAAGCCGACACGATGCCGAAGCTGTAAAAATATTGTCCGATCTGTCCCGTCATGAAAGCTACCGGGAGAAAGATGACGACCAGGGAAAGTGTAGTGGCCATAACGGCCAGCCCGATTTCGCTGGTTGCCTTCGACGCCGCCTCGCGGGGCAGCACTCTCTTCTCTTCCACGTAGCGGAAGATGTTTTCCAGCACCACAATGGCATCGTCGATAACAATGCCGGTGGCCAGAGACAATGCGAGCATTGTCATGTTGTTCATCGTGAATCCGAACGCTTTCATCAGCGTGAAGGTGCCTATGATGGAAGTCGGAATGGCCAGCGCGGCAATAACGGTGCTTCTCCAATTGCGCATGAACAGCAGCACGACGATGCTGGCAAACAGACCTCCCAGGATCAGGTGGTGCTGGATTTCTTCAAAGGACCGCCGGATGAATGTGGACTGGTCGCGCGTCGTTTGCACATGGATATCGGGCGGCAAAGTCTGTTTGATTCGCTCCAGCCGGGCAAGGACGGCGTCCACGACCTCGACCGTGTTGGTCCCGGACTGCTTGCGGATGTTGAGCGAAACCGCGTCGCGGCCGTCCAGCCGGGATACGCTGTTCGGTTCCTCAACAGTGTCCAGCACCCGGCCGATATCCTGGAAAGTGATGACCGAGCCGCCGTTGTAGGCGATGATAATTTTGTTGAAATCCTCGACATTCTGGATGCGGCCCATGGTTCGCAGGGCTATTTCCGAATTATCCGTGCGGAAACTTCCGCCCGGGATCTCGACATTCTGTCGTTGCACGGCGTTGCGAACCTGCTCGACGGTCAGCCCGTAGGCGTTCATACGGTCCTTATCGAGAAGCAGCTGGATTTCGCGATGCCGGTCGCCCGTAAAGGTGACCTCGCCGACATTCGGTACGGTTTCGAGAACCTGCTTGATTTGCTTGTCGACAATCTGGCTGATCTCTTTCTGCGACCGGTTCCCCGATACTGCGATCGTGAGAATCGGATTCGCATCGGGATCCATCTTCTGAATAACCGGAGGAAGTGTATCTCTCGGAAACCTGTTCGTGATCGTGGAGACTTTGTCGCGAACGTCTTGAACCGCATCCTCTATATCGCGTTCGAGCACGAACGTGATCACGACCCGGGAGCTTCCCTGCTGGGAAGAGGACCGCAACTCGTCGATGCCGGCTATGGTGTTTACAATTTCCTCAACCGGTTTGGTGATCTGAGTTTCGATCTCTTCGGCGCTTGCGCCGGGCAGGCTGGTCATCACGACCACCATCGGGAAATCCGTCTTGGGCATCAGATCGAGGCCGAGCTGCCGGTAGGAGGCAATGCCCAACACGATGATGGCGGCCGACATCATCAAAGCGAATACGGGGCGTCGGATGCTCACATCGGCAAGCTTCATTGGCGGCCTCCCTGTACCACTTTGACCGGCACGCCTGTCGCCAGCAGCGTGAGATTGCTGGCTGCCAGAATTTCATCCCCCTTCAATCCGCCCGTTAATTCAAAAAGATCGCCCACGCGGGTGCCGAGGGTGACCGTCTGCTGGCGGGCTTTGCCGTTTTCGATAATGTAGACGTTCGAAACTCCGGCAAGAGTGGAGATGGCGTTTTCGGGTATCGCCATGACGTTTTCGTCTTTATGAGTAAAAATCACGCCCTTGGCAAAGAATCCCGGCTTGAGGCTCCGATCTTTGTTTTCCACCAGGATCTCGACGGGGAAAGTACGCGTGGCCTGATCTACCGCAGGGCTTACATTGGCCACCCGGCCGCGAAACTTTCGTCCGGGCGCGGATTCCACTGCGAATTCCACCGGCAATCCGACGCGGACGATGCCGGCATAGCGCTCCTGAATAGCCGTTTTCACCTTGAGCGGGTTCATCTGGACTATGGAAACCACGGGAGTGTTCTCGCGAATGTATTCTCCCTGCTGAACAAAACGTTCCGCAACCTGGCCTGCAACCGACGAGCGAATATCCGTGTCGCTCAATTTTTTCTTTGCGAGTTCAACGGCATGACGGCGTTCCTGCAGGGTGGCTTTAAGCGCTTGAACATTTTCCAGCGCCGCCTGGTAATTGGCTTCGGTGACTCTGACCCTGGTTTGGGCCGTGTCGAGATCCGCCTGCGACAGCAGATTCTGGCTCTTCAGCCTCTCTGCGCGGCGCAGCTGCGCCAGGGCATCATCGCGATTGGCCGCTGCCAGCCGCACCGCAGCAATCTGTTCAACGGGGGGCGGTTCCTTGAAATGCACCCCATCTATGCCAAGCTGTGCTTCCGTCTGCCTGAGCTGGCTGACGGCCCGCTGCAGCGCCAGCTCGAGTTCCTGGGTGTCGAGCTTTACCACGATCTGGCCTGCGGCAACTTCCTGCCCAAGCTCGACCAGTACGCGCCGCACCACGCCCGCGACCTCGCTGCTGACCTTCGCCTGGTCCGGCGATATCAGCGAACCGGCCAAATTCACCTCGCGCTGGATGGAGATCCTTTGAATGCCTGTTGTTCGGATTGAGACTGCGGACAGCGCTCCGGGACCGCCCATGCGGCCGCCTTTCATAGCGCCCCGGCCCCCGGCCAGAGGGCCCTTGCCATTATTGGCTCCTCCGGAACTGCAGCCCGTTCCCAAAACGGCGACCATCGCCAAAATTATTGTCAGCAACCAGCTTAGGCGCTGGAATGTCCAATTCTCATTCAAACGTTTCATTCTCACCGTCTCTTTTCATTTCTGCATAAATAAGTCCTAATCAAATCTTGACCACACTATTATTACGCAACCCCCTAAAGGTTGTTTACGGTTATTTTAGTTGGCATTTTCCAATCGTTCCGATTTCGGTTTAAGATTTAAAGCCGGAATATTCCGGCATTGAGGAGGTGCGATGAAAAATATCAAAAGTACGATCCTTTGCGCGCTGTTTGCTTTGACGACAGTGAATCCCGGGTTTTCGCAGCAGCCGTCTGCAGCGATTTCGGCCGAGAAGTTGGCCGACAATGTCTACATCGTAAAGGGCGGAGTTGCCAACACCGGATTCATTGTCGGAGAGAAGGAAGTTGCCGTCATTGATGCGCAGATGACGGCGGATGCGGCCGCCAAAATGATCGCGGAAATCAAGAAAGTCACTTCGAAACCGATCACAAAGATCATTCTGACTCATAGCGACGGAGATCATGTAAACGGTCTTGCCGGCTTCCCTCAGGGCTTGGAAATTGTGTCCCATGCTCAGGCGAAGAATGAGATGGCGGATGCGTTCAAAAATCCGAATGCACAGTCGCTGCAACCCTATCTGCCCACCAGAACCTTCACAGATAGAATGAATTTTGATATTGCTCCGGAGCGGGTACAGCTGCTCTATTTCGGCCCAGCGCATACCAGCGGCGATATTGTGGTCTTTCTGCCCGACCGAAAAGTGCCCTTTGTCGGGGATCTGGTTTTTCTCGGGCGCGATCCTTTGATCCATCGGCAAAAAG
>CAZLHW010000095.1:0-2291 GCA_964559085.1 uncultured Acidobacteriota bacterium
GTGCAGATTCAGGTGACACACATCCGCGCCCATCTCGCCGGGGCGGCAGATTCCAACCTGCGCATTCCTGTTGGCGCCATCCATGTAAACCTGGCCCCCGTTTTCGTGAATGATCCCGCAGATCTCTTTGATGGCGTCCTCAAATACGCCGTGTGTGGACGGGTAGGTGACCATGAGGGCCGCCAGATTGTCCCTGTGCTGCCGGGCTTTCCGCCTGAGATCGCTCACATCGATATCGCCGTTCCCGGCGCAGGCCACGGCTACGACCTGTAATCCCGCCATCACGGAGCTTGCCGGATTGGTTCCATGAGCGGATTCCGGAATAAGACAAATGTTGCGGTGCCCCTGCCCGCGCGTCTCATGATATTTGCGGATCACGAGAAGGCCCGAGTACTCGCCCTGCGATCCGGCGTTCGGCTGAAGCGAAACGGCGGAAAGACCCGTGATTTCCGCCAGCCATGTCTCCAGCTGCCGGAAGAGCTGCTGGTATCCTTTGGCCTGATCCACAGGGACAAAAGGATGAAGATTGCTGAATTCGGGCCAGGTGATCGGGATCATCTCCGCCGTTGCGTTCAGCTTCATGGTGCACGATCCGAGCGGAATCATGGATGTATTGAGCGCCAAATCCTTGCTTTCCAAACGGTGCACATACCGCAGGAATTCCGTTTCCGATTGGTAGCGCTGGAATACGGGATGGGTAAGATAGGCGCTGCGGCGCATTAGAGAGTCCGGGTAGGCGGTGGAAAGGCCTTCCATCAGGTCCTCAAGCTCGAAAGGCACGGCATCGTTTGCAGAAAAAACGGCAAACAGATCCCGCAGGTCTTCGGGCGTTGTCGTCTCATCAAGGCTTATGCCGATGCTTGTTTTGCCCAGGGGGCGCAGATTGATTTCCCGCTTCCAGGCCCGGTCCAGAATCGCGGCAATTCTTCCGGGATCGGCATCCACGCGCACGGTGTCAAAGAACAGATCCGGCCCAACGGAATACCCCAGTCTTTGAAGCCCCTCGGCCAACACACAGGCGCGCGCATGAATGCGCTCTGCAATCCGCCTCAATCCGTCCGGGCCGTGATACACGGCATACATACCGGCCATGATTCCCAGAAGAACCTGCGCCGTGCAGATGTTGCTGGTCGCCTTCTCGCGACGGATATGCTGCTCGCGGGTTTGCAGCGCCAGACGCAACGCCGGCCTGCCGCGGGAGTCTTTGGAGACGCCGACGATGCGTCCGGGCATCTGCCGTTTGAAGGATTCTCTCGCGGCAAAATACGCAGCATGGGGGCCGCCGTAGCCGAGCGGCACACCGAAGCGCTGCGTGTTGCCTACCGCGATGTCTGCACCAAATTCTCCGGGCGGCCGAAGCAGGGTGAGCGCCAGCAAATCGGCGGCGACCGTCACAAGAGCACCGGCTTCATGCGCTCTCTTCACAATTTCGGAGTAGTCGTACACAGCCCCATCGCTTGCAGGGTACTGCAGCAGAACACCGAAAACATTGCGGTTGAAATCAAAGGTCTCATGATTGCCGAGAATCAGCTTTATGCCGCGCGCCCGCGCCCGCGTGCGGACCACTTCAACTGTCTGCGGATGGCAGGAGTCCGAAACAAGGAATATATCCGCATCGCCCTTGGACAAGCTGTAGCTCATGCTCATGGCTTCGGCCGCCGCAGTTCCCTCATCCAGCAATGAGGAGTTGGCCGTATCGAGGCCGGTCAGATCCGCCACCATCGTCTGGAAATTCAGCAGCGCCTCGAGGCGGCCCTGGGAGATTTCCGCCTGATAGGGCGTGTACTGGGTATACCAACCGGGATTTTCCAGAATATTGCGCTGAATTACGGGAGGGGTGTGGCAGCCGTAATAACCCATTCCGATATACGAGCGGAATATTCTGTTCTGCGCGGCAAGAGCCCGTATCTCGCGCAGCACTGCGTGTTCATCGGCGGGTTCCCCAATCTTGAGCGGCGATTCCGTCCGGATTGAGGCGGGAACAGTCTTCTCGATCAGCGCGTCCATTCCGGCGAGCCCCAAAAATTCCAGCATCCTGGATCCGTCTTCCGGCCGGGGTCCGATATGCCGGCGAACAAAGCGATCGGTATTTTCAAGCGGCGGCAACACAAAGCTTTTGGATGACATGATCAACCTGCATTCAATCGAATGGTTTTTCCGGATTCCGGGTGGATCCAGCAAAACACCGCATCCTGACGCTCTTCGCCGGGACGCCTTCGGTTTCGCAGATCCTCGAGGTTGCGATGCATAATCTGGAAGACATCGTCCTTAAGGCGATTTCTATCGGCTTT
>CAZLHW010000095.1:2301-10534 GCA_964559085.1 uncultured Acidobacteriota bacterium
CCGGGAAAGATCGATGGGACGGGCTATTTTGATGCGAAGAATCCCCCCCGGATTTACCTGCATCTCGCCCGGAACAATCACGCGATGACTCCCCTCAAGACTGACAGGCACCAGGGGAACTCCCGTCCGCAGCGCCAGAGAAAACGCACCTCCGTAAAACCTGCCCAACTCGCCCGTTTTGCTTCGGGTCCCCTCCGGGAAAGCAATGGCATTGATCCCGCGGTTAATGGCTTTGGCCGCTTCCATAATGCTTTTCGCCATATCTCTCGGATTATCGCGATCTATCGGAATGTAACCCGAACGCCGCATGTGCCACCCCATAAAGGGGACGCGGAACAGTGATTTTTTCGCAATCCAGCGAAACTGGATCGGCAGGGTTGCGGCAAGCGAGAGAATGTCATGCAGCCCGCTGTGATTTGCGACAAAAATCTGGGGGCGGGTCCGGTCGACATTTTCCAGCCCCTCAATTTCAACGCGCGTTCGGCTGAGCCAAAGGTTGTTTTTGGACCATTGGATCATGCAGTAATGCTGCAGCCGGCCGCTTCCCGATATAAAACTGCTCAGGATGGAAATAGTAGCCCAGAAAGCCGTGGTGAACGCGCACCCGATCCAACACCAGATTGTATAAAGCCTCGCCTTAAGATTCTCCATGCGTGAGAATGTACCACGAACTTCGCGGATTTATTTGGTGTTAATTCGCGACCAGTGCGGCACGAATGCCGGAATTCAAAGATATTTCGCGACCGGCAGCTGCAGATCGGCCGGCGATTATTAGTTTCTTTTGCGTTCTTTCGTTTTAGCGGTTGGCCTGACCTGACCGACAGGACTCCAGGAACGCGAAGAATCGCGACAGAAACGCCGTCCATTTGGATCGCGCAGCCCTTAGTAGCGTGTCCGAGAATCAGGATATGCTACTAGTGCTCGATTTTGAAACCGACTTTGAGGACTACCTGATACTCCGTGACCCTATTGTCCTTGATATGGCCTCGCTGTTCCACGACTTCGAACCAATCCATATGCCGAACCGTATGCGCCGCTTCCTCAATCGCCGATTTTGCCGCTTCGGAGAAACTGACCGGCGAGGTCCCCACAATCTCGATTTTCTTGTATGTTCCAGACATCGGCAGCCTCCTTGTTTGGACTTCATCCTACGATTAAAGCCAGGATTCGAGATTAAAAACCAAAGAAAGTGCGGAGTCCATAATCTCGAATTCCGAATCTCGAATCATTTCTTCGCCTTTTCCGCCTCCTCCAGCCAGCCCCGGCGAACCTGATCGAGCGGGATGCTGGAGGTATAAGGTTTGATATCCAGCACGGGAGTTCCGTCCAGCATGTCGACCCCCCGCAGGTGGAGCAAGCGCCCTTCGCGCCGTATCAGTTCGACCGTTGTCAACCCGATCGGATTCGGCCGCCGCGGGGATCGGGAGGAGAACACGCCATGGACCTTTCCATCCGTCGGCACCCGGCCGACAAGCTCAAAGCCGTCCGACTGGTGAAAGACCCAGAGAATCATCAGATGAGAAAACCCTTCAATGTCCTGCAATCCCGGCTCGTATTCCGGCAGGATCTCCAACAGGCCCTCCATTGTATGAACGGTGCCCAACCCTTTGGGAACTGGATCCGTTCTGGAATAGGCGCTTCGAATAAACCCAATCGGCCGCATTGTCCATTCTTCCATCGGGCACCTCCGGCGAGATCCGTTTCCGGGATCCGTTGTGTATATTATAACCAGAGTCCACCCCATTCAGAGGGAAGGAACGGCGATGAAGACAGAGGTAGTCGGCCACAGAGGCGCTTCCGGCCACGCGCCGGAGACGACGCTGGCGGCGTATCGGACCGCAATTCAAATGGGGGTGGATGCTGTCGAGGTCGACGTCCATCGCCTCCGGGACGGAACCCTCGTCGCAATCCACGATGCAAACCTGAAGCGCACCACCAACGGCAGAGGCTGTATCGGAGACCTGACCCTTGCCGAGCTGAAGGCTCTGGACGCGGGCAGCTGGTTTAACGCACGCTTCCCTCGAAAGGCGCGCCCTGAATTTGCCGGGCTCAAGGTCCCGACGCTTCAGGAAATCATCGATCTCATTAAAAGCAGTTCCGCCGAACTCTTCATTGAGATTAAGGATCCCGAACGCTACGCCCCGGATTTCGAATTGTCTTTATTGGCATTGGTTCAGAAAAATCGCATGGAGCCGCGCACGCGTTTTCTCTCGTTTCATGCGCAGTCGCTCCGCAAGATCAAACAGCTTCAGGCTTCGATCCCCACAGTTCTTCTGATCTCCAGATGCGGGAAAGATCCCGTAAAGGCAGCAACCGATATTCCGGCGGATGAACTGGGAATTCGCTTTGAGTGTCTCACACCGTCGATGGTTGAGAACGCGCGGAGGAAGGGTTTGCGGGTCGCCGGATGGCAGGTGGATGCGGAAACGGACATGCGAAGCATGCTGCAGAGGGGAGTGGACCGGATCATTACCGCCTATCCGGACCGTCTGCTGCGGCTGCTCGGGAGAGAGGGGAAGGCGCCGTGAATGGCGCGGATGCGCAAAATTCGCGGCGCCTCCATTGCATTAAAAATCGGCAAGCACTTTGTCGTCAAACTCACCGAATGGAATCAAATCCTCCGCATGCTTCGGTTTGATGGGAGCTTGCACGGCGGGCTTCCGCACGGGAGCGGCAGGCGCTTCCGGTCGATGCGGGACTTTTCTGCCCGTCATCGTCAGACGGAAGGCCTGGACCATGCTCTTCATTTCCGCCGCCTGGCCCGCGAGTTCCTCTGCCGCGCTGGCGGATTCTTCGGCGCCTGCAGCCGTGGCCTGAGTCACCTGATTCATCTGCTCCACCGCTTTGTTGATCTGTTCAATACCCTGACTCTGCTGCTCGGAAGCCGAAGCGATTTCCGCCATAACTTCCGTCACTTTGTTCGAGTGCTCGTTGATTTCCTCAAGGTTTTTGAGAACCTCCTGGTTGATGGCGACTCCGCCTTCTGCTTTTCGGACAGACTCTTCGATCAGGCCTGCCGTATTCTTCGCGGCATCCGCGCTCCGCATTGCGAGATTCCGAACTTCTTCAGCCACCACGGCAAAGCCCTTGCCGGCATCCCCCGCGCGCGCCGCCTCCACAGCCGCATTGAGTGCAAGCAGGTTTGTCTGGAATGCGATTTCATCGATTGTCTTGACGATTTTCGCCGTCGCATCCGACGATTCCTTGATCTGATCCACCGCATCCGACAGCCGCTTCATGCTCTCCACACCCTTCAGGGTACTGTTCCGAGCCGCTTCCGACAGCCTTTGCGCTTCCTTTGCGTTGATGGTGTTCTGTTTTGTCATCGAGGACATTTCCTGCAGGCTGCTGGCTACCTCTTCCAGCGAACTTGCCTGCTCGGAGGAACTCTGCGACAGACTCTGGCTGCTGGCGCTGATCTGGCCGGAGGCGGAAGCGACCTGTTCGGAACCAACGGCCACCTGCGCAAGGGCCTCATCAAGATTTTGAACCGCTTTATTCAGGACTTCTTTGATGCGGGCAAAATCGCCCTTGTAATTTCCGGTGACGCGCGCCGTCATGTCGCGCTCGGCCACTTTCTCGAGAATAGCCAGTGCCTCGTTAATAGGTGTGATAACCCCATTCAGCGTACTGTTTATTCCCTGAACAATGGCCCGATAGCCGCCTCTGAATTTATAAGCGTCGCCGCGCCGCTGAAGGTCTCCGTCCGCGGCGCTCCGCGTAAGCGCTACCGTTTCCTCTACCAGGCCCGTCAGCGATTGCAGTACCTGCTGCATGGATTTGCTCAGGACATCCTTTTCGCTCCGCGCAAGGATCTTGGAATCCAGGTCGCCGTTGGCCACATGCATGGCAACCTCCGCGAGGTCTTTTTGAGAGCGGATGATCTTTCTCATGGACTCTGCCAGCACCCCGATTTCATCCTTTGTTGCCCTGACGGTCACTTCCTGATCCAGATCGCCGACGGCCAGCTGATCGCAGACCTCGGTGATCTTCCGGAGAGGTTTCCCGACAATCGAAGCAAGCCACCAGCCTAAACCGATTGCCAGCACGACGCCCACGCCGATAAAGGCGACCATGGTGAGAGTGGCCTGTTTGGCAAGCTTTGCATTGGAATCGGAGGTGTTTCTGGCAAGTTCCACTTTCAGATCGCGCAGTTTGGCCAAAGCGTCATTGGCAAACTTGGCCTGCGCAAGGAAATCCCCCCTCATAAAGTCCAGCGCGCCCTGTTTGTCGCCGGAATTCAGCAGCTGCTCAAAGTGCTGAAGCTTCACAAAGTACGCATCCACGCCTTTGGAAAATTCCTGGAAAGCATCCTTTTCCTGCTGACTAATAAGATTTTCTTCGTACGCGGCCAGAAATGTCTGGATGTCCTGCTCCAGTTGGACCAGGTTGTCCTTATAGCCTTGTGCCTCTTGCGCCGATCGGGCAAGCATCAAATCCCGCGTGTTCACCCGGATTTCCAGAAATGCTTTATTCAAATCTGCCAGAAACGTAAGCGGCGCCGTCATTTTTTGATACATATGCACGTCGGCCGTTGCTACCTCGGAGATCTGAGTCACACCCACATACCCTATGCCCCCAGCTACCGCAGCCAATAATAAAAAGCTGATAAGCAGCTTCTTTGCAATATTCAAATTATAAAACCAAGTCACTTTACAACCTCCCCTGTCCGGGACATCCGGCAGATCGGACTGTCTCGGCAAAAAAAGCGCAACAGGCCTGGCATGCTTCGCAACCCGTTGCGCCTTCAACTTGCAGATCGACTCTCTGCCCGATAAGACGTAAAAACTCGGGACTTTCTATCGGCGTCATCAAATTGCCTGCAAACCATTCTGCCGATGTTTGCTGTATGCCTTATCGGTTTACCAGCCCATTAGTTTATGACTATGTTGGCTTTCGAATTCGATCCAGGCGGAAATTGTGTGCCGGCTGCGGCAAGGCCATGGTGTATTGGGTCAAGAATAGTCATATTTGGTTTGTGAATGGTTATCGGCAATTTCTCATTTAACAAATAGCCGTTCACGAATTGCCGCTGCTCATTTCTCGTCCTTCCCTGCCGGTTGCAATGGGGTATTGAATTCTCTATTATTTGCCTTTCAAAAAACCGGGAGCAGCAGTGGGATCCGAACAGACTGAAAAAAGTTCCGCAAAGACAAAGACCCGCGTAACCGCAGAAAGCATGGCCGCCCGCCAGCGGGAAATTTCCATTTCCGAATTTTTCAGCAAAAACCGCCACCTGCTGGGGTTTGACAACCCTCAAAAGGCTTTATTGACAACTATTAAGGAGGCGGTCGACAACTCACTGGACGCGTGCGAGGAGGCAGGCATACTTCCAACGCTGAAGGTGGAGATCCGTCAGCTGGCGGAAGACCGTTTTCGAATTGCCGTGGAAGATAACGGACCGGGTATCGTCAAAGCCCAGATTCCCAAGATTTTCGGCAAACTGCTCTACGGGTCTAAATTCCACACGCTGAAACAGGCGCGCGGGCAGCAGGGGATCGGGATTTCAGCCGCCGGGATGTACGGGCTTTTGACGACAGGGAAATCGATAGCAATAACCTCGCGCATCGGCGAAGACAAACCGGCTCATTACTACGAAATCCAGATCGACACCCGCAAGAATGCGCCGCAGGTCATTACAGACAAAGTAATCGATTGGGAAGCGCCTCATGGGACGCGGGTTGAGATCGAGTTGATCGGCACGTATAAAAAAGGGCGGCACTCCGTCGATGACTATATCCGCCAGACGGCCATCGCCAACCCTCATTGTGAGATATTCTACACATCTCCCGACAGTGCAGAACCGCAGCACCTTCAGCGGGCCTCCAACGTGCTCCCGCCGGAGCCGGTCGAAATCAAGCCGCATCCGTACGGGGTTGAACTCGGCGTACTCATCCGGATGATGAAGGAAACGCCGGCGCGACAGCTGAGTGCCGCGCTGAGACGCGATTTTTCCAGGGTGAGCGGGCGCGTGGCCCTGGACATCTGCAAGGCGGCGGGACTGAATCCGAATGCAAATCCGCACACCATTGTCGTTAACGAAGCCGAGCGTCTGTACAAAGCCATCAACAGCGTCAAAATCATGAGCCCGGCGACAAATTGTCTTTCCCCGATCGGCGAGGAGCAGATCCTGCTGGGGCTGAAGAAGGAGATCGATGCCGCTTTCTATACATCCATCACGCGTTCGCCGACGGTTTACCGCGGGAATCCGTTTCAGGTGGAAGTAGGTCTTGCGTATGGGGGCAGTCTGCCCGGCGAGGATCTCATCGACGTGCTGCGGTTTGCAAATCGCGTTCCGCTGCAGTATCAACAGTCCGGCTGTGCAATCACGAAGGCCGTGCTCGGCATAGATTGGCGCAGCTACGGGCTCTCGCAGTCCAAAGGCGCTCTTCCGGTGGGTCCCGTGGTACTGTTCGTCCATATCGCTTCCGCCTGGGTGCCGTTTACATCGGAGAGCAAGGAAGCGGTCGCTGCGTATCCGGAGATTCTGCGCGAATTGCGTCTTGCGCTGCAGGAATGCGGACGCAAGCTGGCGGCACACATCCGTGCGCACCGGCGCGCGGCGGATGAGGAAAAGAAGAAATCCTATATTGAAAAATACATTCCCCATATCGGGATTGCTCTCCGGGAGATCCTGGGACTCAGCGCCAAAGCCGAGTCGGAGGTGGTTTCCACCCTCAAGATTGTCCTGGAACGCAGCCGATCCAAGGAAGCCATTGACGATTGACCGCCGACACGGGACGATGGAAATCTGCAGTGTCGCGGCGCTGCACGGAGTAAAAGATGGCGAATAAAAGAACGGCGAAAGCGCCGGCAACGGATTCAAACAAAAAGGTCCTGAGTGCCATAAAGGCATCGGCAGAGGACATCCACGGCAAGATCATGGCGCGTAAAAAGCCCACCATGAAACTCCCCGTGCGATCGCTGGCGAACGTCCGCTATCAGCCGCAGCGCGGCTTTTTCGAGATTAAGGGGCAGAAAAAGGAGCGCACGCTGACCGTCAACACCGTCAAAACCTTTGCGCAAACGCTGCGCATGGTGGCGCTGTCGAAAGAGCTGATCGAGAACGACGATATCGCCACGAAACGAGAAGCCTACTACGTCTCCAAAAATTGGGAAGAAGCCCGGTTCAACGAGCAGCCGGAATCCGACACGGTCATGGACGATGTCGAGGCTTTTTTTGGAGTCAACCGCGAACAGCTGGGTTTTATTCCCGAAGAGAAGGGCGGGGATGTTGCGGGAAAACTTGTCGTGGTCGACCACGACAGGGACACCGGCCAGGTTCTCAAAATCGACTGCACCCGCTTCGGATCGGGCGCCTATAGCATTCCCATCTCCGTGGAACATCTCCAGTTTGAGACCAATGCGGACTTCATTTTGGTCATCGAAACGGCGGGTATGTTCCAGCGGCTGGTCAAGCACAATTACTGGAAAAAGGCCAACTGCATCCTGATCAGCATGGGCGGAGTACCGACGCGCGCCTGCCGACGCTTTATTCGCCGCCTGGCGGATTTCAAAAAAATACCGGTTTACGTATTTGTCGACGGCGACCCCTATGGGATCACCAATATCTATCGAACTCTGAAGGTAGGCTCCGGAAACGCCGCGCATCTGAACGAATTTTTTTGCGTGCCGCAGGCCCGCTTCCTCGGGATCACGCCGCAGGACATCGTCGACTATAAACTGCCGACGCACCCTCTCAAGGACGTGGACATCAAACGCGCACGGGATGCGATCAAAAACGATCCCTTCATCAAGCATTACCGCGACTGGATTCACGCGATCGAACATCTGCTCAAGATGGGGGTTCGTGCCGAACAGCAGGCCCTCGCCAAGCACGGGCTGAATTATGTCATCGACACCTACCTGCCGCAGAAGCTTGCCCATCCGGAGAAGTTCCTGCCGTAGACCGACACGGCAGCATCCCACGCATTACGGGATCGGGATCGGAGTCGAAAAATCCGCAGCCATTCTCGAGCCCTATTGAAAGCCCCGGGGAGCATGGGCGTCAATCCAAGGACGGCCCGCGCTGAAAGCGCGGGGCAGAATAGCCCAGGACGGAAGAGCCGAGCGAAGCGAGGCTCTGGAGTCCTGGGTATTGGACGGCATGGATGCACGCCTTGAAAGGGCGCAACCGACTGCGCCGCCCTTTCAAGGCTGATGGATCTATAGACTGACACCCCCGGGCCTCCGGATGCTCCGCATCCTTCAGCCTGGGCTGCTCTGCCGCGCG
>CAZLHW010000096.1:0-10515 GCA_964559085.1 uncultured Acidobacteriota bacterium
GAGGTGATCCGCAAATATCGGCTCAATCGCCTGGTTGTGGCTTCCTGTTCCTCCCGGACGCATGAGGCTTTGTTTCAGGAAACACTGCGCGAGAGCGGGCTGAACCAGTTTCTCTTTGCAATGGCCGATATCCGAGACCAGTGCTCTTGGGTGCATCAAGGAGACCCCGCAGCGGCGACAGCCAAAGCTCTGGACCTGGTTTCCATGGCAATCGCCCGGGCCCGAACATTGAAACAACTGCCGCTGTATGAACTGCCGATTACTCCCGCGGCGCTGGTTCTCGGCGGAGGGGTTGCGGGAATGACGGCTGCCTTGAACCTTGCGGGCCAGGGATTCAAGGTGCATCTGGCGGAGAAAGGCCCGCGCCTCGGAGGCATGTGGACGGAGCGGCAAGACGGCCCCGAAACAGAGGCCGCCCAAGCGCATATCCGGTCTTTGATCGCAAAAGTTCAATCCAGCTCCGGAATCAGCCTGTATCGGAACGCGAATCTTACGCGGCTATCCGGCCAGGTGGGAGCTTTCACCAGTGTTTTAAACGCAGCAGGGATTGAAACGGTTCTTGAGCATGGCGTTGTTATTGTCGCCACGGGCAATGGGCCCGCAGCCGACAATGCGACGCTGGCAAGGGTTCTGCGCAGCGCCGTAACGGAAGAGGGGTATTTTCTGGAAGCGCATTCAAAGCTGCGCCCGGTGGATCTGCCCAACGAGGGGCAATTTGTATGCGGGCAGGCCCATGCGCCCTGTTCCATTGAGGAAGCCATCGCTCAAGCCCGTGCGGCCGCTGCGCGCGCTTCCGCGGTTCTTTCAAAGTCCCAGCTGGAGATCATGGGACAGATCGCGCATGTCGATCCGGCCGGGTGTGTGGCGTGCGCCACGTGCGTCAAGGTCTGTCCTTACGGCGCTCCGACCATTAACGCGCTCAGGAAAGCCGAGATTCGACCTGCCAAGTGCATGGGGTGCGGCACCTGCGTCGCGTCGTGTCCGGGAAGGACAATTCTCCTCCAGCATCAGGAGAACGAGGCGATGGGTGCGATGCTTGATGAATTGCTTGTCCATGGAGGTTCTCTATGATGCGGCCGCCGGCGAATTGGAATCCTGAAATAATGGCCTTCTGTTGCAATTATTGCGCGCATTCGGCCGCAGCGCTCGCGGGGTCGCAGCGGCTTCAATATCCTGCCGGCGTGCGCATTCTTTCCACGCCGTGCACCGGCAAGCTTGAAATAGAGCATATCCTCGAGGCTTTTGAAAAGGGGGTCGATGGGGTTCTGATCATGGGCTGCCTGGAAGGCGACTGCCATTTTGTGGACGGGAATCTCCGCGCGCGCAAACGGACGGAGAGGATTCGCAGTATTCTCGACGAGATCGGACTCGGATCCGAGCGCCTGAAAATGGTGAATCTTTCGGATGTCATGGCTTCCGCGTTCGTGCAACACATACGGGAGGCCGTCGATACTATCAGAGCTCTGGGCCCGAACCCGCTCAGGGCGCAGGAAACAAAGGAAAGTGTGGGAACGCTATGATTGTTGCATCGCCGAAATCCATAACGGAGTTGAAGAGCATCATTGACGGGCATAAAAAAGTTCTGTTTGCGGGCTGCGGCACTTGCGTGACGGTGTGCCTGGCGGGCGGCGAACGGGAAGTCGGCATCAGTTCCTATGCAGTCCGCATGGCCCGCAGACTGGACGGGAATCCCGTGGAGATCATCCAGGCCACGATTGAGCGACAGTGCGAAAACGAATTTCTTAAAGATCTGGTCGAGCCGGCGGCGCATGCGGAGGCCATCGTCTCGTTTGGCTGCGGCGCCGGCGTTCAGGCCATCGCCGAACGGTTCCCGGACAAGCCCGTTTATGCGGCCCTCAACACGCAGTTTCTAGGCGTCCTGGAAGAACAGGCGGTCTGGACGGAAAAGTGCCTCGGCTGCGGCGATTGCATGCTGGCGCGCTTCGGCGGCATCTGCCCGGTGACGCGATGCGCCAAGCGGTTGTTGAACGGACCCTGCGGCGGCTCGCTGCAAAGCCGGTGCGAAGTGGACCCAGACCGCCCCTGCGCCTGGCAGCTCATCTACGAACGGCTCCGGCGCATCGACCAGCTCGAGCGCATGGAAGACATCGTCCCTCCGAAAGACTGGAGTACGGCCTGGTACGGCGGAGCCCGCAAAGTCGTACGCAAGGAGCACCAGGTCGGGTGACGGGGCGCCCGGATTTTCGAAAGCTCCCAAGCGGGTTTCGCGGGAGTAATAAATCCGTCCGGCTTGACGGTCCGCACCGAGCAATCGACCTGCGGCCTCCCCATACGGAGGCCGATCTAAAACCGATTTTAGTACAGGGACAAAAAATCATGAACGCTGCTTTTAGCGGATTCCGGAAAAAGGCGACGTCGGAGCCGGAGGCGGGTCAGAACTTGTAATTGCGCAATGCCTGGGCCAGCCGATATTTCCACGAAGGAAGGTCCCGGTCCGGTATCTTCCCGCCGGATGTTGCGGTGACATAAAAATTGTTTTCGGCGCGTCCGTTCCAAGTCGCGATTTTGGCGGAATGGATGTCCAGCCCGCATCGAGAGAGGCAGCGCGTCATCAGGTACAGCAGGCCCTGCAAATCATGCGCCACAATGTGGACAACCGTGTGTTCTTCCGAAAGATGGTTGTGCAGATCGATGGCATCCAACACAATGCTGCCGGACGGGCTTTTGCCGGACGCCTTCAGAATATGCTCCAAGGTCCGAGCCCCGGTTAAAATCTCCTTGAGCGTTGTGCGGATTCTGCGCGCTTTGTTTTCGGAAATTTGCGTGCCGTGCGATCGTATCCAGAGGGTGTCCAAAACCACGCGCCGCTCCTTTTCCAGGGGGTATGCCTGCGCCCTGTGAATATCCACGTTGCAGCAATAGAGGGCGCCCGCGATTTTTGCGAGCATGCCGGGCCGGGGATCGTCGTAGGTGCAAAGGGTGAGTTCGGTATAGTCGTCGCCCGGCCGGTTGTAAATATCCAAAACCACGCATTCGGATTCGAGTCTCTCCAAAAGCTCCAGGTGGAATGCGATTTCCTCCAGGGGCGTATTAAGAACGTAGCCGGCGGGCATGGCGTCGCAGTGCTTCAAAACCGATGTTTCCTTTTTAGCCTGGAGCGCGGCCAGTTTCTTCCGGATCAGGGCGCTTGTCTCTTCCTGTTCTGCCGGATCGGGGCCGTCGTCGAGCCGGGCTGCAAGGCAATCCTGCATGCGCTTGTAAAGGTCTTCCAGATCCCGAAGATCCATGGAGGTCCAGTTGTTTTCGGCCACCGCGCTGTTGTCGACATAGGTGAAGACGTAGAGGTGCCGCAATGCCTCAAGGCTGGGCATCTGGTCCGCGGCTTTCTGAATCACGTTGGCCGATTTCAGGTCATGCAGTCTCGCGGTTCGTACAAGAAGCAGATGGTGGCGCACCAGCACGTCCAGAATCTCCCTCTTCTCCGGTGCAAGATTCAGGGCGGAAGCCACCGAATCGGCGATCTCGGCGCCGGCGCTGCAGTGATCCGTGCCCGGGCCAAGTTTCCCCGCATCATGAAGCAGGGCGGCCAGGCACAGCATGTCGAAATGCGCGCACTGGCCGAGCAGTTCGGAAAAGCGCTGTTCTCTGGGATTCTGCCCGTCCCTCAGGCATTCAAGATGCTCGACCATACGCAGGGAATGTTCCCCTACGGTGTAGCGATGCGCAGGATCGGGCGGCACAAAGCGCAGGACTTTGGAATAGTTCGGCAGGAACCGGTCCAGCATGCCAAAGGCCGCGAGCGCCCGCAAGGTCTCGGCCACGGCGCGGTTTGCGCCCAGTATTTCTGTAAATGTCCAGATTTCCTCCCCGGACGCTTCAGGGAGTTCGGAGAAACCTGTTCGCGCATCCTCCAGCCTGTTCAGGTCTTCCAGACTGACCGGAAGCGCGTATTTCTGGGCGGCGCGAAGCAACCCCATGGCCGAGGCCGGGTCCGGCGATTCATTCAGCAGATGCAGGGGCCCCGCTACCAGCCGACTTCGACGGGCCGTTAGAGGGCCGCGCAGCAGGATGCGCACTGCAGTTTCCCTGAATCTAGCCAGGGCCTCCGCGTGTTCCATGTGCCGCGAAAGCCACTCCTGGGCCGAACAATCGTTCAGTTCCCGGGCTATTCGGTCCTGATAATTGGTGATGAGAACATCGGAGGAGCGTCCGGCCGCCAGATGCAGCCAGGTGCGCGCGCGCCAGAACCAATCGGCCGCGTCTTGGACTTCCGCAATCCGGCGGTCGGAAACGCCCGCGCAGAATTTCAGGTCTTGGTCGAGCATGGAGGCGTCCGCTTTCATCAGCAGCTTGAATATCCAGCGGGCGCGGTGCAGGTCCCGCAAGGCTCCCGGACCTTCTTTCAGATTCGGCTCCACCGCATAGAGAGACCGGGATGTTTTCGGTCTGCAGCCTCCGGAAGGCAGGAATTCGAGCAGAAGATCGAGCGGCGATAATAACTCGCGGATGCGGCGCGCGAGTCTTTCCGCCAGCGCTTCGTCGCCGCAAACGGGCCTCAGGTCGAGCAGCGATGTTTTGGTTCTTACATCCCAGGCATTGGCTTCGGCTATCGGGCGGAAGGAATATCCCACATGCACATCGCGCAGCGATAAAAAGACATCCATGACCAGTTTAAAAGCCGTATGCACCAGAGCTTCAATCCATGGATCCTCTTCTTCGGAGGGAACAAAGGCGATGTCGATATCGGAAAAGGGGTTCAGCTCCCTGCGCCCGTACCCGCCCGTCGCCACGATGGCGAGCCGGGAACCTTCGGTACGGGCCGCGGCGCGGTCCGCCGCCTGACAGGATGCTTCATAAATATCTTTCAGAATGCCGTCCACAAGCGAGGCATGCGCTTCGAGCAGATCCCTGGAGGGCGCATGCCAGGAGACGCGGCGGAACAGCTCCAGCCGTCCTGTCAGGAATTTTTTCCGCAGCTGTTCCACCACCTTCCGCATAATGGGGCCTTTCCGGAACTACAGGGAGTCTTCTCCTCTTTCTCCCGTCCGAATGCGCATGGCGTCTTCAAGCGGCAGGATGAAGATCTTTCCGTCTCCGATTTCTCCCGAGCAGGCGCTCTTTCGGATGGCCTGAATTACAGCCTCCACCTGGTCATCCGCGACGGCGACTTCGATCTTACACTTTGCCAGCAGATCAATGCTGTATTCCGAACCGCGATAACGCTCCACCTGGCCCTTTTGTCTCCCGGCTCCGCGCACATCCGTGACCGTCAGACCGGCGACTCCGACTGCGGAGAGCGCCTCTTTCACTTCCTGCAGGCGGTGCGGGCGAATAATCGACAGAATCAGTTTCATGATGGTTCTCCTCTCCATTAATCTGCGTTATAGGCGGTTTCGCCGTGCTGAGAAAGGTCCAGTCCTGTTTCCTCCTCTTCGGGCGTGACCCGAAGCCCCATGATTTTATCGATGATCTTAAGAAGGATAATGGACATGACGAAACCCCAGACCGCCGTCGCCAGAACGGCGGCAATCTGAATAAGAACCTGTTTGGGGTTGCCGTAAAGCAATCCGTCCGCGCCGGCCGGGTTGATCAGTTTCTGGGCGAAAAATCCCGTGGCGATTGCGCCGAATATTCCGCCCATGCCGTGGCAGGCAAATACGTCCAAAGTATCGTCGAGTTTTGTTCGATCCAGCAGCACGACCATGAAGCTGCAGATCATGCCTACAAGCAGGCCGATAAGGATGGCGGCGGTGGAATCCACAAATCCTGCGGCCGGCGTGATCGCGACCAGACCGCAGACGGCGCCGGTGGCCGCTCCGGTCGCCGAGGGCTTTCCCCAGAGCGTCCAGTCCACAATCATCCAGCTCAAGGCGGCAAAGGCCGCGGCAATGTTGGTCGTGACCAGTGCGTTCACCGCCACGCCGTTGATGGCCAGAGCGCTGCCGGCGTTGAATCCGAACCAGCCGAACCAGAGCAGGGCGGCGCCGAGAATCACAAAAGGCACATTGCTGGGCCGGGCGGCGTGCGACAGCTTATGGCGACGTCCTATGACCATGGCGGAACCAAGCGCGGACACGCCGGCCAGCACATGGACAACCGTTCCTCCCGCGAAATCCAATGCGCCCAGGTTCCGCAGCCAGCCGCCGCCGCCCCAGACCCAATGCGCCGCGGGCGCGTAGACCACCGTCGTCCACAGCACGACGAATACGAGCAGCGAGCGGAAGCGAATGCGCTCGGCGAAAGCGCCGATAATTAAAGCCGGCGTGATCGCCGCGAATTTCAGCTGGAAGAAGTAAAACAGCGACCCCGGGATTGTTGCCGCGTAATCCGGATCCGGCGCGGCGCCGACTCCGCGAAGGAAGGCGTATTTCAGACCTCCGATAAATCCCCCCTGGGTCGGGGCGAACGCCAGACTATACCCCCAGAGCGTCCAGACGCCGGTGGATACCGCAAAAATCATGATGCACTGCAGGATGGTGGAGACCACATTCTTCTGACGCACCAGGCCGCCATAGAAAAATCCCAGGGCGGGCGTCATCAGCATTACGAGCGCCGCGGCAATTGAAACCCAGGCCGAATCCGCCGCGTGCAGGTCTCCGGTGTTTCCCGCCGCCGTGCCCGCTCCCGATACGGCAAGATAGGTCAGGAAGGCCGTCAAAACAATCGCCGCCGCCAGAATAACAATCATTTTAAGTTTCATTGCGTCCCTTCTCCTTTCGTCGGTGATGTTCTTGCACGCCGCGTGCCACTGCGCGGGAGGAGGCGGCTTCCGATCCGCCTGTGCGCGGTAAAGCGCGTCAATACAGGATATATCCTTGCCGCATTCTGCAAGATCATTCGGGACGGTCGGGAAAGCAGGTATACAATAATGTCATAGAAATTAAAATTGCATACAAATATGTATTTATCGAAATATGCCCGCGGACTTCCCGGGGGCTTCCGTGGGCCGCTTCGTTTTCAGGGCGGCCCTCCGGATGGGACGCAATCCTGCGGGGGCGCGGCGGCCGAAGGCGTGCGGGGTGCAACCTACATAAGTGTATCCAGGGACGAATAACATTACAGAAATGTTTGACACCGGAGAGCGTTGCGGCGCGCGGTTTGCCGGGGCCGGCTTTCCGAGATCCTTGCATCCGGCGGGATTGAAGCGGTTTAGGGCGATTGGATCCGGCCGACTGCATCTCTGGAACAAATGTTGCGGGAAACCCGTCCGGATCCCGCGAGGACGATTGTCTGCCAGCGGATCCCGCGGACCAGGACAAAAACCCGTAGCCCGGAATAGCGCCATGCCGCCGATCGGAACCGAGAATCAGGAGAACGGAATTGTTTTGATTCAAAAGGAACTCCGCATTGTCCAGCTGCTGTTTGACATTGCGCAGGCGTTGAACAAATGTCTGAGACTTGAGGAGGCGATGGCGCTTGTTCTGGAGATGATGGCCGGCCATGCCGGAATGCTGCGCGGAACCATCACGATACTCAATCGGGAAACGGGCGACATTGAGATAGACGTTGCCCACGGCCTGTCCAGCGAAGAGCGCGCCCGAGGAAGGTATCGGCTCGGCGAGGGCATTACCGGCAAAGTGATAGAAACCGGGCTGCCCGCGATTGTGGAGAAGGTGTCGCAGGAACCCAGATTTTTAGACCGCACGCGCGCTCGCAAGCGCGATATCAGCCGAAACAGAAAAGACATTTCCTTTATCTGTGTCCCGATTCGCGGAAAACAGGAGGTTCTTGGAGCCATCAGCGCAGACCGCCTGTTTTCCGAAGATATGTCTCTTGTGGAGGATGTGCGGGTTCTAACCGTCATCGCGGCGCTTCTGGCCCAAGCGGTGGAGATGAGGCGGGAGATGCTTGAGCGCGAACGCTCGCTGCTGGAGGAAAAGGAGAGGCTGCGGGGAGAAATACTGGATCATTTCAAGCCGGCAAACCTGATCGGGAATTCTCACGCAATTCAGCAAGTCTATCGCCTGATCAATCAGGTGAGCGCGAGCAACGCCCGTGTCCTCATCACCGGAGAAAGCGGTGTCGGCAAAGAACTGGTTGCGGAAGCGATCCATGTAAACAGCCCGCGCGCCGGCGGGCCTTTCATCAAGGTCAATCTGGCCGCGATCCCGGAAAGCCTGATCGAAAGCGAACTGTTCGGCCATGAACGCGGAGCGTTTACGGGCGCCGTTGCGGCGAGGAAAGGGCGGTTTGAAATGGCCGATGGCGGCACGCTCTTTTTGGATGAGATCGGAGATCTGCCCATGGGAACCCAGGTCAAGCTTCTCCGGGTTCTTCAGGAGAAGGAATTTGAGCGCCTGGGGGGCGTCGAAACGATCAAAGCGGATGTGCGGATTATTTCAGCCACCAGCCGGAATATTGAGGAGAAGATCCGCAAATTTCAGTTCCGCCTCGATCTGTATTACCGGCTGAATCTTTTCCCGATCTATGTGCCGCCTCTGCGGGAGCGCAAGAGCGATATTCCGCTTCTGGCCGATTATTTTATCGAGCGCTTCGGGAAAAAGCACGGGAAGACCATCGCCAGAATATCCACGCCCGCCATTGATATGATGATGAGCTATCACTGGCCGGGCAATGTGCGCGAACTGGAAAACTGCATTGAGCGCGCCGTTATTCTGAGCACCGACGGCGTGCTTCACGGGCATCATCTGCCCCCTTCGCTGCAGACGGCGGAAGCGAGCCGGACGCCGCCGCAGGGAATGCTGCATGCGGCGCTGGCGGCCATTGAACGGGAGATGATTGTCGATGCGCTGAAATCTTCGCGCGGCAACGCGGCGGGCGCCGCCCGCATTCTCGGAGTCAGCGAACGCTTCATTCGCCTCCGCATCGCCAAGCACCAAATCGAGGTGCGGCGCTTCAAACAGTCCCCCTCCGGCAACGTGAAATGACGCGCCGGTAGGAAATCTCCGAACAGACCACAAAAATGTAATCTGCAGAAAACCTGCAGCGGCCGCGCCTCCGCCGCCGACCGTGAAAAACAAAAAAAGGATACGGGACGGCGGTTTGCGACGGCGCCGGCCGGTTTGCGACGGCAGCCTTCCGCTGCGTCTGATGTCTTCATATATGTAAAAAATCAAGAGCAAGGATACAAAAATGTATCCTTATATACAACTGCATCCGATAGTCCGGCATGCGCCGATACGCGTCAAACCCTTGTCTGAGGCCTCTGCGCGCGGGACGGGCGCCTATTGGCACGGTACGTGCAATAGAAAGCTGCGGATAAAGAAGAGGCTGCCGTGAAAACAGAACACGCGGGGCGGATTTCAATAAATTCAGAGGAGAATAAAGATGCATAAAAATATTTTTGCGGGCTGTAGTCTGATTGCAGCAGTGCTGTTGCTGGGAGCGGGAACAGCGCGGGGGGAAGACGACAAGGTTTTCAGCGGCGGGGTATCCGCCGGTTATTTCAGCAAATATATCTGGCGCGGCCAGAATGTGAATGATACAAGCGTGCTGCAGACCAGCGTGTCGGGAAGCGCTTACGGCTTTACGGGATCGATCTGGTCCAACATTGATTTGACCAACGATTCGCAGTTTGCTCCGGGTAATGCCGGGGATTTCAGCGAAGTGGACTACACGCTGGATTATTCCTATTCCGCGTCCAAGGTCGGATTTTCTCTCGGCGTAATTCACTATCTGTTCCCGAATACGGGAGCAAAATCGACCACCGAGATCTATGGCGCCCTGAGCTTTGCGGCGCCGCTGTCTCCCAAGATCACGTGGTATCGCGATGTGAATCTGATTGACGGCAGCTACATACAGATTACGGCCGGACACACCTTCGAAAAAATCGGCAAGTGGAACGACGACTACTACGTCGATCTCAGTCTGAACGGAAGCCTGGCGTTTGCCGGGTCCGGATACAACAAGGGATACTTCGGAATCGACAAGACAAAGTTCAACGATTTTACATTTGGGATCAGCGTCCCCTTCAATCTGAAACATGTCAGCCTTACGCCGAGCTTCAACCTTTCCACGATGCTGGATAAGGATATCGGCAATGCCACCTTTGAACGCAACAATGTTTGGTTCGGCATCGGATTGTCAAAAAGTTTCTAACGCAGGCTACGGATCGTTAAACGGGATATTACAATGCGAATAAACATGAAAAGGATTATTAAGGGCCTATGCTTTACTGCCGTTGCGGTCGGCTTTGCCGCCGTTGCGGCCGCCGCAGATCAACCATCGGATGCTGCCGCATCGCTGGAATCCATTAAGGCGGAACTGCAGCTCAATATAAACATCGTATGGACGTGTGTGGCGGCTTTTCTGGTTTTCTTCATGCAGGCCGGATTTGCGCTGGTGGAAACCGGTTTTACGCGAGCCAAAAATGCCGTCAACATTCTGATGAAAAACCTTATGGACTTTTCCGTCGGCAGCCTGGCGTTTTTTCTTGTCGGCTTCGGGCTGATGTTCGGCGCCACAAACGGCCTGTTCGGCACGACGCTGTTCGGCCTTAAAGGCATTGGGATGGGCGGCAACTGGGAATGGACATTTCTGATTTTCCAGACCGTTTTCGCGGCGACCGCCGCCACGATCGTTTCCGGAGCGATG
>CAZLHW010000097.1:0-4104 GCA_964559085.1 uncultured Acidobacteriota bacterium
AACCCCTCTTGGGGATAGCCCGGTGGATCAAGACACCGTGTCTGCTCTTTTGGCCGAATGCGAAGACTGCAACCGAAATCGCGAAGTGCATGCGCGGGAGCACTCGATCGAGGTCCAGCTTCCTTTTGTGCAGCTCTTATTCCCCAAAGCGAGAATCATTCCCGCAATACTGCATCCGGCGGACGGCAGGATGTGTGCCCGTTTCGGCTCGGCCCTGGCAAAGGTTCTGAAAGGCAAACAGGCTCTGATCGTGATCAGTTCGGATCTCTCCCATTATCCAACAGGAGAAGATGCGGTCAAATCCGATCGCCGGACGCTCGCAACAATCGCCGCACTCGATTCCGCAAAAGTCGCTTCCCTGATGCGCATTCTCGACTATCCAGGTCTGGAGACGCGCGCCTGCGGCGAGGCCGCGATCCTTGCAGGCATGTCGGCTGCAAAAGCGCTTGGAGCCACGCGCGCGGTCGTGGCCGGCTATGCCAATTCCGGCGATGTTGCCATCGGAGACGAGGAGCGGACCGTTGGATACGGTGCGGTCGTTCTGACCACCGGGTCGGCCCCAAGCAGCACGTCCATTCTGGACCGCACTCCGGAGCCCGCTGAAGCATCGCCACTGCAGAATGGGGAAAAGAGGGCGCTTCTGGCGTTTGCCCGGGAATCCATCCGACGCTATCTAACAACGCAGACGCTGCCGCCGGCAAGAAACCTCCCGGCCAGGACTCGCGTCCGGCAAGGCGCTTTTGTAACGCTTAAAAAGTCGGGACAGCTCCGGGGATGCATCGGGCATATCCCGGACGACAGGGAGCTCGGGAAAACCGTCGGTGCCATGGCGCTTCAGGCTGCATTCGGAGATTCCCGGTTTTCTCCCGTGGAATTGAGCGAGATGAACGATCTGGAAATAGAGATCTCCGTTCTCACCCCAATAAAACACGTGGATTCGGTCCGTGAAATAGTCGTGGGACGGGATGGAGTCCTTATGCACAAATCGGGGACATCGGCCGTATTTCTTCCCCAGGTCGCCGTGGAAAATAGATGGTCCCGCGAGCAAATGCTCGACAATCTCTGTATAAAAGCAGGACAGCCGTCAGACTGCTGGAAAAAAGACGCCCGATTTCAGACATTTCAGGCGGAGGTCTTCAGCGAATCACAGTTCGGGCAGTAAACACCGGGAACGACGCCGCCCACCGAAAACAGCGCCATGGATTATCTGTTCGTAGTCGGATTTGTATCCATTCTGGGGCAGGTTGTCCTGTTGCGCGAACTGAATGTAGCCTCTTACGGCGTAGACTTGATATACACGCTGGCGCTTGGAGTTTGGATGCTGTTTACCGGCTGCGGCGCCGCAATCCACCGCAAGCCGGGAAATCCATCGTTCGCGCAAATTAATCTTCTCCTGCTTTTATTGTCCTTTGCCGTTCCGATGGATGTGGTTTTTATCCGCTCCGCCCGTTTATTCGTCTCCGAAGTTCCCGGCGCGTTCCTTCCTCTTCACATGCAGATCGCCATTGTGGCCGCTTCGCTTCTGCCCGTCGGCCTGTTTCTGGGACTGCTGTTTCAGTGGGCAGCCCGAGTCTACATCTCAGACGGCAATTCGCTGGCGTCAGCCTATGCGATTGAGAGCCTGGGAGGAATAGCCGGAGGCGTCTGCGCAACGCTGTTTCTCAGGTTCGGCTTCCAGAACTTTCTTATCGCCCTGCTCTGCGCATTCGCAGCCGCCGGATCCTGTTTCCTGCATATGGATCTTAAAAGAACGCGATGGATATACGGCATTGCTGCGGTGAACCTGGCAATCCTGACCCTGCTTGTCTGGAAAGCGGATCCGGTGGACCGTTTCATGACTTCATGGACGCATCCCAACCTGGTGGAAACCCGGGACACAGCCTATTCAAGAATAACGGTTACCTTTCAAAAGAACCAAACTTCCGTTTACGAGAATGATGCGCTGCTGTTTGATACGGAAAGTACGCAGGCCGAGGAATTTGTCCACCTGGCGGCGCTCCAGCTTCCGGATCCCAAGCGCATACTGATTCTCGGCGGCGGCATCGAAGGAACAGTACGCGAGGCTTTGGGCCACTCGCCCCTTCGAGTGGATTACGTGGAGCTGAACCCGGCGCTGATCGATGTCGTGCCGCGCCATCTCCCTCCGGACATACGGCGATCACTTCAAGCCGCGAATGTTCGGGTCATTTATGACGACCCCCGCCGCTTTCTGGATCGCGCCTTGAGCTATGATTTGATCCTCATCGGCATGCCCGAGCCGGCGTCGGGACAGGCCAATCGCTTTTATACAAAAGAATTTTTTTGGCAGTGCCGCTCAAGGCTGAACGCTCACGGCGTGCTGGCGTTCCGCCTGCAGTCTTCGGAGAATTTCTGGACTCCGCAGCTGACACGAAAGATGGTCAGCATTTATCGCGCGGTCCAATCGGTTTTTCCTGATGTCCTTGTGTTGCCGGGGAGCAGCAGCGTGGTTCTTGCATCCAATAGCATGCTTGAAAGAAGCGGCGCCGCAGCGGCGCAGCGGCTTTCCGAGCGGGGCATTCAAACAAAGCTCATCTCGCCGTATTACCTTCGATACCTCTATACCAACGACCGAGTGGAACAGATAGCCCGTATCCTCCAATCCGGAACGGCGCCCATGAATACCGCTACGCGTCCCGTCTGCTACACCTATACCGTCATGGTCTGGCTTTCAAAATTTCATCCTTCCGGATTTCTCGGAGAATTGAATTTGCCGGAGATGAACCGGAGACGCTACGGCATGCTGCTGGCGGCCCTGGCGCTTCCCGCCCTGCTGTTGAGATGCTTTCGGTGGCCTGTTCGCCGTACCGTCCTGGCTGGAATTGCCGGCTTTACGGGAATGGTTTTGGAGACAATCCTGATTCTTCACTACCAGACCAGGAATGGGATTCTTTTTCAGGACATCGGGATTCTTCTGACGGGCTTTATGACCGGACTTGCGATCGGAGCGCTGGCAGTGGAGAGGATGAAGCACGATCTCTCGCGTGAAGCGGGCCTGGCGGTGCTTCTAGGGTTCTCGATGATAAATGCACTTGCCGGCTGGCACATAAACTCCGGGATCGAATCCGGACTTCCCGCTGTCTTTACAATGTTGCTGCTGACAGGCTTTTTCGTCGCCGCCATATTCGCGGTAGCCGGCTTTCTGAATGCGCCCGATCAGAAGCTGATCGTTGCGCCTCTTTATTCTTCAGACCTTATCGGGGGTTGCGCGGGATCTGTCTTCGCCAGTCTGTTCCTGGCGCCTATTGCGGGATTGGCCGCGACGATTTGGCTGATTATACCGATTGCGCTTTTTGCGGCGCTTTTGCTGTAGCGTCTCGAATTCGCAATCTTGCCTGATGCGCACTTTGCAATCGCGCATTATCAGGAAGGATCATGATAGAAAACCGTACCAATGAATTGGTTCTTGTGACCGGCGCCAGCGGCTTCGTCGGCAGGAATCTTGTGGAAGCGCTCCTGAATCGCGGCTATGCCGTTCGCTGCCTGGTGCGCAGCGCCGGGAAGTCCAAGGAACTGGCGCAGCAGGGCGCCCAGCTGGTGCTTGGCGACATTAATGATGCAAGCGCCGTGCGCCGGGCTGTGCGGGGAGTTCGCACGGTTTTCCACCTGGCCGCGGTCATCAAAGCAGTCCGCAGGGAAGATTACATCCATGTTAATCAGACGGGAACGCGCATTCTTCTTGAAGCGCTTGCGGAGGTCCGTCCCGATCTGAAGCGTTTCATCCACATGAGCAGTCTGTCGGCCGCCGGCCCCAGCAGCGGAAGCCACCCTCTTGTTGAGGACGAGAAGCCCCAGCCGGTTTCCTGGTATGGCGAAAGCAAGCTTATGTCGGAAGAAGAAGTCCTGCGTTTTTCCAGCGCTTTTCCCGTCACCGTGCTGCGTCCTTCGGCCGTTTATGGTCCTTACGACACCGAAACGCTTCTGATCTTCCGCATGGTTCAGCGGGGATGCCTGGTCACCCCGGGATGCTTTATCCGGCGATTCAGCCTGATTCATGTGCGGGATCTTGTTTCGGCCTGCATCCGGGCGGCCGAATGCCCGACGCCGTCGGGAGCGGGGCGGGCCCCTGTAGACATTTGGCTTAAG
>CAZLHW010000097.1:4114-10488 GCA_964559085.1 uncultured Acidobacteriota bacterium
GTCGGGAGAGGTCTTTTTCTTTTCGCGGCCGGAGATATATACATGGCAGGATGTGGGCCGGACAATCGCCGAAAAGCTTGGGAAAAAATATCGACAGTGCTCCTTCCCCTTATGGGTAGCTGAAGCAATCGGGTATGCGGGGGATTTATGGGGCAGCGCTACCGGCCGGCCGGCAACGCTGAACAGTCAGAAAATTCGGGAGCTTCTTCAACCCTCCTGGATCTGCAGTCCGTCCAAAGCAAAATCGGTATTGGAATTCAGCCCTGAGGTTGATCTGGATCACGGAATGGACGAAACGGCCAGGTGGTATAGGCGACGGGGATGGTTATAATTGGCTGCGGATGACGACGGCCCGCATCGAAGCTCGTTGCATCTTTGCTTAAAAACGGCTATGTTCGTTGCTGCCTGCGCCTGCATGTTGCCGGGCGGCCGCAACGAATTACAGACCTTAGAAATGGAGGGGCACAATGACCGGAAAGCGATGCTCCGTACTAGGGGCGCTTGTACTAATCGCCCTTTGTTTTACGGCGATTTCCGCCGAAAAAATCAGGGTATTGAATCCGACACCGCCGAACAGAATGGTCGACCGTGTGCCGCTGGCGCCGCGGCTGGACACGCTGGAAGGAAAAACATTGTTTCTTGTGGATATCGGCTGGGGGGGTGAAAACGCAGCTCCCAGCATTTATGAGGAGATGAAAGCGTGGTTTGCCCAGAACATGCCGAGTGTGAAAATAGAGGTCCGGAAAGTCAAAGGTTTCTATATGCAGGATCAGCCGGAGCTCCTCAAGGAAATCGGCGAAAAGGGGGACGCCGCCTTGATCGGGATCGCCGGTTGAGACAGCTGCATCTCGGCCGTGAGCCGAAACTGCAAACAACTGGAACAGCAGTATAAAGTTCCCGCAGTCGGAAGTGCCGCATCCAATATCATTAAATATGCCCATGGGCACGATTTCCTTTACACCAACGGATCCCCCATTCGATACATTTCCTTTCCCTTCCCGGTGGCAGGGCAGCCGCAATCGGTCCACCATAAATATGTTTTTGAAAGCAAAGATGTCGTAAGCGGGAAACCCATGATGCAGGCGCTCATCGACGCGCTGACGCAGCCCCTGACTGAAAGCGAAAAATATAAAGGGCCGGCGCCCGACCCGGATCCGGCGGAATCCCGATTTTTCGGGCCGGACACGGAAGAGAACCTGCAGCGCCTCTTTAAAGACCGCGATTATACGGACTACCTGCCCATCATTCTTCCGACCGAAGAGCGCGTGGCCGACATGTTGAAAGGCACATCGCACAGACGCGATGAGGTCATCAAGGTATTGGATTGGCCGGGAGGGCGGCGGGAAGTGACCGTGGAAAGAGTCGCGATCTGCGCGGTGATGGCGGGAGCCAAAAGGGAGTATCTGCCCGTGATCCTCGCCCTCGCCAACCACATCCCTTTCGGCAATTCCACGTCCTCCATGGCCAACATGATTTTGGTCAACGGACCGATACGCGATGAAATAGGGATGAACTACGGCCACAACGTCATGGGGCCGCATAATGAAGCGAATTCGACCATCGGCCGCGCTTACACGATCATGTCTACAACCATCGGCGGCCTGCACAGCACGCAAACGACGTGGAGCACCCTTGCAAGCACGCTGCAGGACAACAATGTCTGCATCGCTGAAAACGAGGAAGCCTTGCCCGCAGGGTGGAAGCCCTTTCATGTGCAGATGGGATTCAAGCCCAATGACAGCGTACTCACCGTCGCAACCGGATGGTCATACATTTCCAGCGTAACGGAGGCCAAGAGAGAATACCCTGTACATATGTGGATGGGTGAATATATGAAAGCTCTGACCATGGGATCGGCCACAGTAATTATGGATCCGAGGGTTGCCAAACTCCTAAAGGACTCTTACGGGTTTGAGTCCAAAGACCAACTCAGTAAATGGTTTTCCGAAAACGTTGAAAAAACCCAATATCCTTCCGGTCAAAAGATAAAACCGTTCCAGGAATCCTCCGTAAACATAGTTGTCACCGGAGGCGGGGGCCAGACAACCTGGTTCGTAACGGATTTTATGATGAGCCGGAACATGGTTCTGACTGGAGGGAGCACACGGATTGACGACTGGCGCTGAAACTCATTGAATGTCTGATTGAAAAAGGCTATGTTCGAAAAGGAATCCAGCCAGGCGCTGGCACGGTCGGCATCATTTATATAGATCGGGGAGCGTTGGAGTTCGTCAGACATCCTGCGTACATCATAAAGGTTTGTCTGCAGAGACGTAACAAAGTGATGCGCTTCGACGGGATGCAGGAGATATGGAAGAAACGCTAATTACGGCGAGGGATGCGGCGGCGCAGGCAATAGGAAAGGGTTTCACGTTCCTTGATAATGATGTTAAGCCTTCGGAATGGTCGTTCGCCGAAATCTCCAGCGAGGCAAAACGAATCGGATCGCGTCTCAGGAGACTGGGCTTCGAAAAAGGAGAACGGGTGGCTCTTGTTTTGAATGCGCCTCAGGATTTTGTCCTCTCCTTTCTGGGCGCAATCAGCGCGGGCGTGCTGCCCGTGCCGATGTATCCGCCTTTGGCCCTCGGCCGGATCGACAACTACCTGGACAGAGCAGCCGGCATTTTGCGCGTGTCGGGAGCAAAGGCTCTGTTAACAACACAGGAACTGCTGCCTGTTTTTCAGCCGGTGCTGGAGCAGATTCCAACACTAAAAAGGCTCCTGGATATCCGGGACATGCAGCGGATGGAAGCGGATCCGGCAGCGTGTGCGTTTGCGGCCCGGCCCGAAGAAACCTGCTTTCTCCAGTTTACCTCGGGCTCGACCTCCGCGCCTCGAGGCGTAATGGTCACTCACAAGAACCTGATTGCGAATGCAAGGGCAATCATCAACAGCCTTGAGATCCATTCGGATCGGGAGTGCGCGGTAAGCTGGCTTCCCCTCTATCATGATATGGGCCTCATCGGCTTTGTCATCACAACTCTGGTCGCGCGAATTCCCACAGTCTTCATCCCGACCATCGCCTTCGTAAAGCACCCCGGCGTCTGGATGGAGACTGTGAACAGATACCGCGCCACAATCACCTTCGCTCCAAACTTCGCCTTTGAGCTCGCCGCGAAGAGGTCGCCGAAAATCTCCCGCATTCATCCGGATCTATCCTGCCTTCGAGTTCTCGGCTGCGGCGCGGAACCGATCAATCCCAAAACAATGGAAAATTTCCTGGCAGCCTTTTCCCCTTGGGGATTAAAAGCGAACGCCATTCTGCCCTGCTATGGGATGGCGGAAGCGACACTGGCGATTGCCTTCAATCATCTGCACCAGCCGATGAAAAAACTGGTAATCGATCGCCGGGCCTATGAAGAGAAAAATATTGCCCGTCCCATATTCCCTGATGAAGAGCCGGTGGACGCGAAAAACAGGTTTGAGCTCGTTTCGTGCGGGAAAACATTTCCGGAACACGAAATCATGGTCCAGGACCAGGAGGGTCGCCCGCTCCCGGAAGGCTGCGTAGGCGAAATTGTATTCCGGGGGCCGAGTGTCACACCCGGCTATTTCCGGAATCCGGAAGCGACACGCCAACTACTGAAGGGTGGATGGCTCCACACCGGCGATCTTGGTTTTCTGCTGGATGGGGATCTTTATGTTTCCGGAAGGCAGAAGGATTTGGTCATTATCAACGGACGCAACTATCCGCCGCAGGCGATCGAATGGATTGTGGAGGAGATCGCCGGAATCCGGAAAGGAAGTGTTGTGGCCTTCTCCGTCAACGGCGATTCCACCGAAAAGCTCATTATCATTGCCGAGACCGCCATGACAGATCATACGGAACTTTCCCGTGTCATCAGCGAGCAGGTGCGATCGGCCTTCGGACTGGCCGTACACCAGGTCGTGCTCGTCGGCCGCGGATCCATTCCCAAAACATCCAGCGGCAAACTGCAGCGCAGGAGGACCAAGGCTCTGTTTGAAGGAGGTTTGTTGGGCTGCGGAGGCGGCGGGCTGCAACCTCCGGCAGCAGAAGGACTGGCCCTTCGTTGATTCCCGGATTTACAACCTCTGTGCGGCAATGCGTCGAATCTTTGAGCAGAGATTGCGTTCGTACACGCCGGGGCTCAAAGAATGGAACGTTAAATTCAAAATGGAAAACACCGATCAGCAACTCATTGAAATACTCCGTGCCGCCGTTTATGACGTCAGTCTGGAAGAACCCGGAGATGTCACTCCGGCCACCGGAATATCGGAACTGGGGCTGGACTCCGTCGCCATAATGGAATTGATTGGAGTCCTGGAAGAGGATCTCTCCATCCGCATCAGAGACGAAGATGTCGCAGGAATAAAAACCGTAGGAGATCTTCTGAACCTGATCCGCAGCCAGCTCCCCGCTTCAATGCCGGCGACAACAAAGGTGCCGCAGCCTCAACAGGAAATGTGGGAGAGGAGCGGCAAATTGAATACGAACGAAGACTGCGATCTTTCGGACTTCCCGGAAATCAGAAACCTTGAGCAGCGTCTTCGCGAAATCGAAGGCATCGGTTTAAAGAACCCCTATTTCCGCGTTCATAACGGAACTGCGAAAAATCGCAGCGTTGTGGATGGCGTCGACATGCTCAATTTTTCCAGCTACAACTACCTCGGCTTCTCAGGACATCCGGAAGTCTCTGCCGCCGCAAAAAACGCAATCGACCTTTATGGGACCTCGGTCTCAGCCAGCCGCCTCGTCTCCGGAGAGCGTCCGGTTCACCGGCAGCTCGAGGAAGGGCTTGCCGCGCATATCGGAGTGGAGGCAGCCGTTGTCTTTGTAAGCGGTCACGCGACCAATGTCACCACGATCGGGCACCTGTACGGCAAAGAGGATCTTATCCTGCACGACGCTCTCTGCCATGACAGCATTCTTCAAGGCATCTACCTTTCGGGCGCGAAAAGACGACCCTTCCCGCATGGAGATCTTGCAGAGCTCGAGAGCGCTCTGAAGCACCATCGCCATCAGTATCGAAGAGTCTTGATCTGCACCGAGGGCCTCTTTTCAATGGACGGGGATATCTGCGATCTGCCGCGCCTCATCGCCCTGAAAAAACAGTTTCAGTGCCACCTCCTCGTCGACGAGGCCCACTCGATCGGGGTGCTCGGTCACGCAGGTCGAGGCATCGCCCATCATTTTGGCGGCATCCATCCGGAGGATGTCGATCTCTGGATGGGAACTCTGTCCAAGTCCTTCGCCAGTTGCGGCGGCTACATTGCGGGCAGGAGATCGATTGTGAATTACCTGAAGTATACGGCGCCCGGCTTTCTCTACTCCGTGGGAATGGCCCCCCCCAGCGCCGCGGCCGCGCTGAAATCCCTTGAACTTATGCAACAGCACCCGGAAGTCGTTGAGCAACTGCGGCAGCGTTCCCGGCTATTCCTGGAACTGGCCCGGAGCAGGGGCATCAACACGGGCCTTGCCTCCGGAGCCGCTGTTATTCCGGCCATTATCGGCAATTCCATTCAATGCGTGCAGTTGAGCCATGCTCTCGCCGCCCGACACATCAACGTTCAGCCGATCGTTCATCCGGCTGTCGAGGAAGATGCGGCGCGGCTGCGCTTCTTCATCAGCGCCGCCCATACCGAAGAGGAGATCCGTTATGCCGTCGATGTGCTTGCGGAAGAATGGGAGAAGCTCCGCCGGTAGCTACGCAAGCGTCTTTTTATAGATGCGGTAGCGCTTGTATAAGCGGGCACCGAACAGCTGTATGCTCCGATTGATCAGATCGTTGTTTTCAAGAGTCCAGGAAAATTCGCAGCTGCGATAACCCGCGGCAACGCCCCTGCGGAATAACTCATAATAGAGCGCAGCGCCGATGCCGTTCCAGTTCTGCAGTTTTTTGGCAATCCCCAGCGCCAGGACGCGAGCCTGCCGGATTCGCCGCGCGTGATAGAGCAGAAGCGGAAGACCGAGCGGGAAAAGCCTTCCGTTAATCCTTTTCAGCGCCTGATTCAGGTCCGGGATCGCCAGAGCAAAAGCGACGGGCTCTCCGTTTTTCTCTGCAATAAGCGCCACCCGCGGATCCACGATCCTTTTCAGATCGCGGGCCATATGCCGGAATTCGGCATCCGTCATGGGCACAAATCCCCAATTCTCGCTCCAAGCGTCGTTATATATTCTCTGGATTGCATCAACTTCCTCCCTGAACCTGCTCTTGTTCAGGGGGCGGACATGGATCTTTTCTTCGCGGAGGACTCATTCGCCGACGCGAATGCTTTTGGGATTAAGCCCCTTTTCCGTCCGCAGAAACCATGCATAGAGATCCATGGCCTTATGAAATCCGGCTCTCTCCAGCAATCCTGCATAGTATGGGGGATTATGCGGCATCAGCAGGCAGGGATCGGAATTAAAACCA
>CAZLHW010000098.1:0-6922 GCA_964559085.1 uncultured Acidobacteriota bacterium
AGCTTCGGGGCTTCTCTGGACCGAAGGGTTTATATGCCGCTGCTCGCGTTCGAAAAGATCTGGGGCAGCCGCCGCTCGGTGGCCGTTTTCCTGCAGCCGCGGAATCCACAGCTGCTTGAAGAGACCCAGGACCGGGCGCGCGTTGCCCTGCGCTCTCTGCGCGGCCTGAAACCCGAGGTCGAAGACAATTTCGATCTGCTGATTCCGGAAGCAGGCCGAAGCTTTCTGATCCGCGTCGTCGGCATCATTGGCGGGGCCATTGTTCCCATCAGCTCCGTTGCTTTAATAGTCGCCGGCATTGTCGTCATGAACATGATGCTTGTCTCGGTGACGGAGCGGACACGGGAGACGGGCATCCGGAAATCGCTCGGCGCGCGCAACCGGGATATTTTTGCCGAGATCCTGTTCGAATCCACCATCCTGACGGTGCTTGGCGGCGCCGCCGGTCTTTTTATTTCCTATGTGGGGGCCATCGCCCTGGGCCGGGCGTTCGACACAGCCGTCCGCATTTCGCCCACCTATGTGCTCATGGCTCTGGCAATCACAACCGCAATCGGGATCGGCGCCGGATTCTTCCCGGCTTACATCGCTTCCCGAATGCCTCCGGTGGAGGCGCTGCGCTATGAAACCTGAACGGACGCTGATTCATTTCAATCGCGAGAACCTGAGTTTTGCGCTGGCGAACATTCTGGCGCATCGGTTTCGTTCGCTGCTGACCGTGCTCGGCATCATTGTGGGCATCGTCACCGTTGTGCTGGTCGCCTCTGTCCTGGTCGGCGTGCGGCGCAACATTGTTCTGCTCTTTCAGGAGTTCGGTCCCAACAATATTTTTGCGTACCACCTGAATGGCGATCCCGGCAGCCCCACGACCGATCCCGATGAATTGACGCGCAAGCCGCTGAAGCCGGAATTTGCTCCGAAGCTGGTGAAAGCCTGCAGTTCCCTGGCAGACGCGGCTGTGCAGATTTATGTGCCGAATGTGATTGCCGGCCGTGCGCTCACTGCCAGGAACCGAAATCTCGAAAACGAAAACATCCAGGTGCAGGGGGCCACCTGGAACTTCGCTCAGGTTACCAACGCCGAGCTCCAGGCAGGACGGGTTTATACGGCGGAGGAGGATCATCGGCGGGCAAAGGTATGCCTTCTCGGCGCCAACGTAAAAGAGTCGCTTTTCCCCGGGAAAGACGCAGTCGGACAAAGCATTGTAATGGACGGCGCCGTGTACCTTGTCCTCGGTGTTATTGAAAAGCGCAAAGGCGGATTATTCGGAGAAAACAGACAGGAAAACGTTCTGAAGATTCCCCTGAAGACGATTCAGGCGCGGTATCCCGATTCCGAAACGGTGATTCTATATTGCCAGGCGAAGCCCGGGCTGCGCGACGCGGCATTCTATGAGGTGGAGAATGAGCTCCGCAAGCTGCGCGGGCTGTCTTCAAAAGACAAAACGGACTTCACGCTGAGCACCTCGGATTCCATTATCCAGCAGCTGGATCGCGTGACCGCGCTGATTCAGACAGGGACGCTGGCCATTTCCGGCCTCGGGCTGCTTGTGGGCGGCGTCGGCGTGATGAACATCATGCTGATGTCGGTAACGCAGCGCACGCGCGAGATCGGCGTGCGCAAGGCCATCGGCGCACGCCGGAAAGACATTGTCTGGCAGTTTCTCCTTGAGGCCGCCCTGCTGACGACGATCGGAGGCGTTCTGGGCGTTTCTGTCGCTGGATTGCTGGGGCTGGTCCTGGCGTATTTTGTGCCGAACCTTCCGGCTATTCCGCCGGCGTGGGCCGTGTTTTCGGGCCTCGGCGTCTCCATGCTTGTCGGCATTGTCTTCGGGCTCTGGCCCGCCGTCAAAGCCGCGGCCCTCGATCCCGTTGAATCTCTGCGCTATGAATAGCGCAAGGATCCGCAGCTAATTTTTCAGAAGCTCGATCTGGCCTTTGCGCGCGAGGTCGATGGCTTCGCCGAGAATGCGGCTTGCCTCCTGGGGCGCATGGAATCCCATCGAGTTTTCCGAGCTGATAAAATCCACACGCCATTGCGCGCTGCGCTGCAGTTCCCGCGCGCTTTGCAACTGCGCATCCTTCATGCCGGCCGTCTTTGCGGCCGCAAGGGCATTGATAAGATCCACAACCGCATCTTCCGCGCGCAGCATCAGAGCGTGATTCCGCTCCTGAATGGCGTCAACCCGCGCCTTGATTTCATTTTCGGGGAGATGGTGGCAGACCTGGCAGGCGTTGGACACGTTCAGCAGGGGGCTGCGCACCCAGTGATCGCTTATTTTAATCGCGCCTTCGCGCTGGTAGGGCATATGGCAATCGGCGCAGGCTACGCCGCTGCGCGCATGGATGCCCTGGCTCCATAACTCGAATTCGGGATGCTGCGCCTTGAGGGCCGGAGTGCCGCTGGACGCGTGCGTCCAGTCGGAAAAGCGCCGGCCGTCTGGAAATTTATAGCTGTTGTAATAGGTTTCGATTTCTTCAACCTTCAATCCGTTGTTCCAGGGATAGAAAAGCGTTGTTTTTGAGCCGCAGTAGTACTCGACATGGCACTGAGCGCACACGAGCGACCGCATCTCCTGTCGCGACGCCAGAACATTGGGGTCATATGCCTCCGCCCGGCTTCCCGTCCGCCACTTTTCGACCGAGGCGAGGTGCGGCATTGGCGCGTTGGAGGAGGCGAGAGCCCGGATGCCCAGGATGAATCCGGGCCGCGTCACCCGCAATTGCATGGATTGGGGGTCATGGCAGTCGATGCAGGCTACCGGCGTATCCACCAGCTTTGTGGCTTCCGCATAGGGCATGGTCCCGATAAGTTCGAAGCCCTTCATCAGCTGCGCGTAACCCGCAGCGCTGATGAACGAATCCTTCAGCGTTCCCGGCGCTCCGTTCTCTATTCCCTTCTGCCTGTAAGCGTTCACATTCGAGGCATGACAATGCAGGCAGGCGCCGGTCTGGCGGAACGGCATCTGTACGCGTTTGGTTTCGCGCTGATCCGAAAGCATGTACATGTGTCCGCGGCGCGCGCGGTAGTCGACGGCGAATGCATAGCCGGCAAAGATCGTTTTCAGCCGCGGATCTTCCGCGAGCTTATCGATGGCCATCGTATCGGATCCTCCGCCGCCATATTTCGTGCCTGTGAGCTCGGAAGCGCGCCTGTAGCTGTCGTATTGACGGGGAAAATTCTTGCCCCACTCCGCGGGATCGACCGTCTGCTCGCTGAGATCGGCAATTTTAAATACAACCTGCTTTCCCTCCTCCTTGCGCTCGGCAATCCGATCTCGAATCCACAGGACGGCGGCCGTTGCTGCGGCAACCAGCAGAATAACTGCGATGGAAAGCGTCTTCTTGCTCATATCCGATATCTCCCTCAACGGCTCGGTCCATGACCGACACGATTATGGCAGCGAACACAATAAAGCTCTTCGCCGTGGATTACGCGGTGTGCGGTGATTTCACTTACAAAATCCCGGTGGCAATAGAGGCAGTTGGCATTCAATACTCCGGCATTCGCCGACTTGATGCGGATAGGCTCCGCAAAATTCATAAGTGTGAATGCCGTGGAATGATGGTAGCCGTTGCCGGCCTTGGCAAACCATTTGCCGAAAAAGTCGTGAGGCACGTGACAGTCGTTGCAGGTTGCGAACGCATGGTGGCTCGCCTTCTGCCAGCCGTCATACTGCTCGCGCATGATGTGGCAGTTCACGCAGGCCTGAGGATCATTGGAGAGATAAGACATGCCGCGGGCGTAGTAGAAGGTATACCCCCCGGCGCGTATCAATAGTCCCAGCAATGAACTCAGCAGCATCCTCATGGGTCAACCCTCGCCCGGATTCCGTTGCGGCTTTATGGGTTTTTGTGAGTATATTCAAAAGAGCCGCGAATTACACGAGTTGAGTTTGCGGGATTTGCACCCGATTTGTTTGGGCCCGTTCTCCCACAGCGGACTGTACGCAAAGCCCCGCGAACCGCAATTGACCTGGATCAAGAAATTTTATTTTTTCCGGCTTTATGCTTAGTACCGGGTAACAGACTTTCGCTGGAGCCCATTTCGGGAGGATACTGGATTGATGAAAGCGCACGTTCTGCAGCATGTGGCCTTTGAAGACCTCGGAATCATTGCCTCCTTTCTTGAGAGCAGGAATGCCCGAATCAGCCATACGCGTTTTTTTGAGAAACCGGATCTGCCGGATCCCAATTCCATCGACCTGATTGTGGCGATGGGCGGGCCGATGAGCGTGAATGATGAAATTTCGTTGCCGTGGCTTGTTGCCGAGAAGCAATTCCTCCGTGAATCCATCGGGCGTGGCGTTCCTGTTCTCGGAGTCTGCCTGGGAGCGCAACTGATTGCCAGCGCCCTGGGCGCAAAGGTTTATGCGAATCCGGTCAAGGAAATCGGCTGGTTTCCCGTCCGGGCGCTTCCGGTTCCGGAAGGATACTTCCGCTTTCCCGAAGAATGCGTCCCTTTTCACTGGCATGGAGAGACCTTTGATCTCCCGCCGGAGGCCGTGCGGCTTGCCGAGAGCGAGGCCTGCAGAAATCAGGCCTTTCAGATCAACCGCAATGTAATCGGCATCCAGTTCCATCTGGAAACAACCGTTGCAAGCGCCGCGGCTTTGTTGGAGAATTGCAGAAACGAGCTCGTTCCCGGCCCTTTTATTCAAAGCGAGTACGAAATACGGGCGGTTCCTCGTGCTGCCTACCAGGCGGTCCATGCCGTCATGAATGATGTCCTTTCGTATCTTTTGGATTAGTTGTGTTTCTTTACCTGGATCAAGAACAGGAGTCCCGTATCGATCAACAATAGGAGCGGACCTCTAACTATCCCGCCGTTGGGTCTATGGCGGAATGCTGTTCGGTTTGAGTGCAGGACAACCAGGAAGGGAGATGAATGAGATGTCGACGAACACCCTCAAAAATGCCGCGATTGTCTGTTTTATTCTGGCAATGGGCGGGCTTCTCCTTGGTGGTTTTTTTGCCAATCGCGAAGCGCCGCCCTATCCCGGCAACGTTGTCGGACCCGACGGATCCCGGCTCTTCACAAAGGCCGATATTCTCGCGGGTCAGGATGTCTATCAGCGATACGGTCTAATGGACCACGGCAGCGTATGGGGGCACGGCTCCCAGCGAGGCATGGAATTCTCCGCGGTGACGTTGCACCGTATCGGTTCGAAAGTGCGCGAGGACATTTCCGGCAATCTCTACGCGCGCTCCTACGCCACGCTGTCCGCTGAAGAGCGCGATCTTGTCGATGTCCGAACGCGGCGCGTACTGAAAGACAACGCCTACGACGCCGGCTCCGACACGCTTCAGCTGACGGCGAGCCAGGTTGCGGCGCTGGCCGATGTTGAGGCTTTCTGGGAGCGCACGTTCCGCGATGGAGACGCCGGCTACGGCTTCCTTCCCGGAACCATTCCCACGCCGGAAGAACGGAAGCAGATCGGCCGGTTTTTCTTCTGGACTGCCTGGGTGGCATCGGCCACACGTCCGGAGACCGGGCACAGCTATACAAACAACTGGCCTCCGGACCGCACCGTCGGCAATGTCGCCACTTCCCCGAAGTATATATGGAGCAGTGCCGGAATCATTGCTCTCTTTGTAACGCTGGGCCTGTTCATTTACTGGGGCCACCATGACAAACTCTGGTATGGAGAGCCCAAGGGAATTCCTCTCGCGGAAAAGCTTGTGGATATGCCGCTGACGGCAAGCCAGGTCAAAGCCGCAAAGTATTTTCTTGTCGTCATCCTGCTTTTCCTGGGTCAGCCCTTCTTTGGCGGACTGCTGGCGCATTACACCGTGCATCCGGGCAGCTTCTATATCCCCTTCATCGGGCACCTCATTCCCTATAGCTGGGCAAAGTCATGGCATCTGCAGCTCGCCATATTCTGGATTGCGACAACGTGGGTGGCCTCCGCCATTTATCTGGCGCCCATTATAGGAGGCCGCGAGCCTCGCGGGCAGGGCGCTCTGGTTCAGGCCTTATTCGGAGCCATCCTGATTGTGGCTGTGGGAAGCCTTGCGGGCCAGGTGGCGGGAATTAAGGGAATGTTCGGCGATTTGTGGTTCTGGATCGGACACCAGGGCTGGGAATATCTTGAACTCGGACGCTTGTGGCAGATACTCCTGTTTGCGGGCCTGCTCGCCTGGCTTTTCATCGTGTACCGTGCCGTCAGCAATCGGACGACCCGGATCGGCGACAAGGATTTCCGGGCCCTGGTCAATTTCTACGTTCTCAGCGCGGTCCTGGTCGTCGTCTTTTTTGCCTTTGGACTGCTCTTCAGCCGCGGATCGCATCTGACGGTCGCCGATTACTGGCGATGGTTCGTGGTGCATATTTGGGTTGAGAGCATCTTCGAATTTTTCGGTGTCGCCGTCATCTCGGTGCTTCTGGTTTCCATGGGGCTTGCAACCGCGGCCGGCGCGCTGCGGGTGGCCTACTTCACCGCCGCCCTCGTTTTCCTCAGCGGCATCCTCGGAACGGCGCATCACTATTTCTGGTATGGCGGCCCGTCGCTCTGGCTGGCTATCGGATCGGTCTTTTCGAGCATGGAGCCCGTGCCGCTCTTCGGACTGGTGGTCCGCGGCCTGATGGAATACCGGTCCATCCAGGAGCGGGGCGGACAGTTTTCCTATCGCTGGCCGATGTATTTTGTGGTCGCCAGTTCGTTCTGGAATTTCCTTGGTGCGGGTGTTTTCGGTTTCCTGATCAATCTTCCGATCGTCAACTACTTCGAACATGGAACGTATCTAACGGTCAACCACGGCCACGGCGCGCTCTTCGGCGTCTACGGCATGCTATCCATTGCGCTGCTTCTGTTCTCCTGGCGCGGACTCGTGGACCGCAACCACTGGTCGGACACGCCTCTGAAAATTTCGTTCTGGGGCTTTAATATCGGGCTGCTGGTCATGACCCTGGGCACGCTTTT
>CAZLHW010000098.1:6932-10488 GCA_964559085.1 uncultured Acidobacteriota bacterium
GCTCAGGCCTGGACCAGCTATACAGACGGACTCTGGGCGGCGCGCGATGGGAGCTTCTTCGAGCGCCCGTTTGTGTATTGGCTGGGCCAGCTCCGGATCCTTCCCGATACGGTCATCATCGTTCTCGGCGTGCTCCCGCTCGTCTATTTCCTGTTCAAAACATACCCGCATCTGAGACCGCAGCACTCGGACAAGACGGGGGAATAAGGATTGTTCTGGTTGCTTCCAGTGTTTATTTGAGTTTTTCTTGGCGTTTTGGCGGCTAATTCGGCTTAACCGCTAAGGCGCAAAGTACGCGAAGAATCGCAATAAAGAGGTTTGCTGCAACGCGATGAATCAACAGAAAGCCGATCCTTCCCAGTTGTGGCGCCGCACTGTGCAGGCGCTGTTCCTGATTCTGAATGTATGGATAGGAATTCAGTTCGTTCTATTCATGCTCTATTTCGAGTCGGGAGGGCGCACGCTTCGCGTATCCCGTCCTCCCGGCGTCGAAGGGTGGCTGCCGATTGCCGGCCTGATGAATCTGAAATATTTCTTCGCAACGGGTCAGATTCCTGCCATCCATCCGGCGGCAATGTTTCTGCTCGCCGCCTTTCTGCTGATCTCGCTGCTGTTGCGCATGGCGTGCTGCAGCGGGCTCTGCCCGGTCGGCACGGGCTCGGAAGCCCTGTGGAAGCTCGGGCGAAAAATCCTGAAGAAGAACTGGCGCTTCCCACGCGGGCTCGATGTGCCGCTGCGCAGTCTGAAATATCTCCTGCTGGCCTTTTTCGTCTACGCGATCGGCGGCATGTCCGCCGCCGCGATTGAGGCCTTTGTCGCAAGCCCGTACGGCCTTGTTGCCGATCTGAAGATGCTTCATTTTTTCCGCAACCTGTCGGTCACGGCGGCGGTCACCATGGCGGCGCTGGCGATCCTTTCGGTGTTTTTTCAGAACTTCTGGAGCCGCTAACTCTGTCCTTACGCCGCGCTGGCGCGAAATGCCGCTCTGTTCAGTCCGGCCAGGATTCACCGCGGCGAATCGGACTGCATTCATTGCGGCAAATGCGCCAAAGCCTGTCCGGCTCTGCTCAAGGTGGATCAGGTCTCCGGCGTATACTCTGCCGAATGCACGGGCTGCATGGAGTGCGTCAGCGCCTGCCCCGTCGAGGGCGCGCTGCAGATGTCCTTCTGGAACCGGAGGCCCTTCACCGCATGGATGCTGACGGCAGGAATCGCCGTACTTTTCTTCGGCATCGTCGGCTTCGCCAAATGGAATAAAACCTGGGGCACCGACATACCGGACACGGTTTACGACCAGCTTCTACCTCGGCTTGACCGCCTGTCACACCCGTAAATACAAAGCCAACGCGCGCCGCCCGCGGCAGTGAAAATGTATGCCGGGCTACCCGCCATCCGCCGGCTGACCTCTTTTGGAATTTGGAGATGCGGCCCCGGTGTTCCATAATACGGGGTAATTTTTGGCTAGAGGTTCTGCGCATGAAACGCATGGTGTTGGGAAAGACGGGAATTGAGGCTGCACGGCTGGCTTTCGGAGGCATTCCGATTCAGCGGCTGAGCGAACGCGAGGCGATCGAGATCGTGGTGTATTCTCTCGAAAAGGGAATGGACTTTATCGACACCTCCCGCATGTATACCACGAGCGAAACCCGGATCGGCAAAGCTCTCAAAGAGACAAACAGGAAAGCCGCCGTGGCAACCAAATCCTTCGGCCGATCGGCCGATGCGATTCGAAAGGATGTCGATATCAGCCTGAAGGAGCTGCAGCTCGACTACATCGATATCTATCAGTGCCACGGCGTCGGCAGCCCGGAGGAGTATCAAAGGATTACGGCTTCCGGCGGCGCGCTGGAAGGATTGATTCAAGCGAAGGAGGAGGGCTTGATCGGCCACATTGGAATAACCAGCCACAGCCTCGATTTGCTGGAAAAGATTGTGGACGATGGCCTTTTTGAAACCATCATGGTCTGCTTCAGCTTTCTGGAACCCGCAGCCAAAGACAAGGTCATACCAAAAGCGCGGGCAAAGGGGATCGGCATTCTGGCCATGAAGCCGTTCTCCGGCGGCGTGATCGAGGCGCCGGAGGCGGCTTTGAAGTGGGTGCTTTCCTATCCCGATATCCTGGTGCTTGCCGGCGTCGAATATAAGAACCTGATTGATCAGAATTGGCGCGTCTTCGAGGGCAGCTGGGAATTGAATGCAGAGGAAGACCGGAAGATCCTCGAGATATGCGCGGAGTACGATAAAAAATTCTGCCGGCGTTGCGACTACTGCCTGCCGTGTCCGGCCGGGATTCCCATCCAGTATGTCCTGGGGGCGCGTTCTATCCTGAAGCGGATGGGTTCCGGGGCGATGAAAACTCCCCTCTTCGCCGCCATGCTGGAAAAAGCGGCGAAGTGCACGGCATGCGGCGACTGTATGAGCCGGTGTCCGTATAACCTGCCTATCCCGGATATGATCAAAGACAATCTCGCTTGGATGAAAGAAGCGTTGCAATAAAAACCTTTTTTAAGGAGCGGCATGTCGAAACCCAGAGTCTTTGTGACGCGCGTTTTGCCGGAAAAAGGATTGGAAATGGTGCGGCGGGAGGCCGATGTGGAAGTGTGGCCGGAACCGTTTCCCCCGCCACAGGATACGCTGCTACAGAAGGCCCGGGGATTGGACGGCTTGCTCTGCCTGCTCACCGACAGGATCGATGCCGCCGTGATCGACGCACTCGGCCCCCAGGCAAAGGTCATAAGCCAGATGGCGGTGGGATTCGATAATATCGATGTCGCGGCGGCGACCGCGCGCGGAATCCCCGTCGGCAATACGCCCGGCGTGCTGACCGATACGACGGCCGATTTTGCCTTCGCGCTCCTGATGGCGGCGGCGCGCCGCGTAGTGGAAGGCGACAGGTTCACGCGCGCGGGCAAGTGGAAGACATGGGGGCCGGTCGATTTCCTCGGCCCGGATGTGAGCGGCGCGACTCTGGGCATCGTCGGGTTTGGCCGGATCGGGCAGGCCCTGGCCCGGCGCGCGCAGGGTTTCGGCATGCGCATCCTCTATAACAGCCGAAGCCGTAATCCTGAAGCGGAACGGGACTACGGCGCGCGGTATGCCGATTTAAACACCCTTTTGCTCGAATCGGATTTCGTCTCGCTGCATACGACGCTCTCTCCGGAGACGCACCACCTCATGAACGAGGAGCGCTTCGCAAGGATGAAGCCCGGCGCAATTCTGATCAATACCGCCCGCGGGTCCGTGGGCGATCCGGCCGCGCTGTATCGGGCGCTTGCCTCTGGAACGCTTGCTTATGCAGCGCTTGATGTGACTGAACCGGAGCCCATCAAACCGGAGGATCCGTTGCTGGCGCTCGACAACATTATTATTACACCGCATATAGCCAGCGCCAGTTATAAGACGCGCACCTGCATGGCGACAATGGCGGCCGAAAACCTGATTGCCGGTCTGAAGGATGCTCGTCTGCCGCATTTCGTCAACCCGCAGGTGTATCAAGATTCGAGATTCGAGATTCGTGATTGATTAATGGAAATCCAAGGCTATCTACGCTGATGCA
>CAZLHW010000099.1:0-2645 GCA_964559085.1 uncultured Acidobacteriota bacterium
AACAGAAACGCGGGGACGAAGCTTAGGAGCGAACGCCGGTGCAGCAGTTTCAGAACGTGCGTGCGGTAGCAGAGAAGCAGCGCGACGAAGAAGGCGGCAATAATCCAGATGAAGATCACCTTGTGGTACAGCCCAAGACCGAACAGCAGGCCGGCCGGCGCAAGCCAGCGGCGATTTTCTTCCTGCATCCAGCGCCATATGCAATACAGCGCGGACATTTCCAGCGCAAGCATGAGCGAGACGGGGCCCCAGTCCAGCCGGTTGGCGAAAATGTACGTGCAGTCGGTGGCGAACAGCAGAAGAGCGACCACGGCGATGGTTCGGTCAAACATGCGCCGGAACAGGCCGAATGCGGCCAGCAGGGTAATCAGGCCGATGAGGACTACGGGCGCGCGGGCCGTGACGGCGCTGCATCCGAAGATTTTAAAGATCGGGGCATAGAGGGCCGATTTCAGCGCCCCGATGTAATCCATGATCATGAGCGGCACTTTTTTCCCGAATATTTCGGCGCTCCAGGTCACAAAGTTGCCGCTGGTCGCGCCCAGGGCCGCATTTACGAAATTGGTTTCGTCGTAATACAGCCCCGGGAGTTCCAGCCAGGTCAGAGAGAAGAACAGATAAAGGATCAGCGCGAGGGCGACCCAGACATGGCAGGATTTCGGTGTCATAGGTGCGCATTATATCCTGAGTAGTATAAACCGCGAAGGCGCGAAGAACGCGAAGACACGCAAAAATTTTATATATCATTTTTTTTGCGTTTCTTTGCGGCCTTTGCGTCTTCGCGGTTATCCATTCCATTGTTAAAATCGCCCGCATCCGCTATTTTTGACGCTTAAACGAAATCGAAAGGGACCTTATGCCTACAAAACTGAGAAGTGCGACGACGACCGAAGGCCGGCGCATGGCCGGCGCCCGCAGCCTGTGGCGCGCCAACGGTATGCGCGAAGAACAGATTGGAAAGCCCGTTATTGCGATTGTCAATTCCTTTACGCAATTTGTTCCGGGCCACGTACATCTGCACGAAATCGGGCAGCAGGTGAAGCGCATCATCGAGGAACAGGGCTGTTTCGCCGCCGAATTCAACACGATCGCGATTGATGACGGCATCGCCATGGGCCACAACGGCATGCTGTACTCGCTTCCTTCGAGAGAGCTGATCGCCGACAGTGTCGAGTACATGATGAACGCGCACATGGCCGATGCGATGATCTGCATCACCAACTGCGACAAGGTCACGCCCGGCATGCTCATGGCTTCCATGCGGTTGAATGTGCCCTCCATATTTGTATCCGGCGGGCCGATGGAAGCCGGCGTCCTCGGGGACAAGCGCTATGACCTGATCGATGCCATGGTAAAGGCGGCGGATTCCACGGTGTCGGATCAGGAGGTCGCGGAGCTGGAAAAGGCGGCCTGTCCGACCTGCGGCTCGTGCTCGGGAATGTTCACCGCCAATTCCATGAATTGCCTCACCGAGGCGCTGGGTCTCGCGTTGCCGGGCAACGGCACCATCATGGCCACCCATAAAAACCGGATGAGCCTGTTTGAAACGGCGGCGCGCCGGATTGTGGAGATGGCGGCGGCGCGCTATGAACGGGATGATGAATCGGTTCTGCCGCGATCGATCGCCACACGGCAGGCTTTCCTGAATGCCATGGCTCTCGACATAGCGATGGGAGGGTCGACCAACACCGTTTTGCACCTTCTGGCTGTTGCCCGCGAGGCCGAAGTGGATTTTTCGATGTCCGACATTGATGCGCTGTCGCGGAAGATTCCCGTGCTGTGCAAGGTTGCGCCGAGTTCGTCCTACCATATCGAAGATGTCAATCGGGCCGGAGGCATCATGGCTATTCTCGGCGAGTTGGCGAGGGCCGGATTGATCGATACATCGGTGAAGCGCGTGGACGGGCCGGATCTGAAATCCGTGCTTGCGGAATACGACATCGCAAGCCCGTCTGCCGGAGAAAAAGCGCGCAAGCTTTATCGAAGCGCCCCCGGCGCCAAAGGGCGAAATCTGGTCCTGGCCTCGCAGGAGACGTATTATCCGGAACTCGACCTCGATCGGACTTCAGGCTGCATCCGCGACGTCCGGCATTGCTATTCAAAAGAGGGCGGCCTGGCTGTGCTTTTTGGGAACCTGGCGCCCAGGGGCTGCATCGTGAAAACCGCGGGGGTGGATGAGTCGATCCTGCGTTTCACCGGGACGGCGCGCGTGTATGACTCGCAGGAAGCGGCCTGCGAAGGCATTCTCGGCGGCGAGGTCCAGGCCGGCAATGTGGTCGTGATCCGGTACGAAGGACCCAGGGGCGGGCCCGGCATGCAGGAGATGCTTTATCCAACTTCCTACATCAAGTCGCGGCACCTTGGAGTGCAGTGCGCGCTGGTGACGGACGGGCGGTTCTCGGGAGGGACATGGGGGCTTTCCATGGGCCACGTTTCGCCGGAAGCCGCCGCGGGAGGCACAATCGGGCTCGTGCAGAACGGGGACACGATCGCGATCGATATCCCGAACCGGACGATTGAGGTCAAGATCGGCGAGGAGGAACTGGCGGCGCGCCGCGCCGCGGCCACATTCCAGCCGAGGCGCAACCGCTGCGTCTCACCGGCGTTGCGCGCCTATGCGATGTTTGCCGCTTCGGCCGACCATG
>CAZLHW010000099.1:2655-4043 GCA_964559085.1 uncultured Acidobacteriota bacterium
CGGCGCTCCGGGACGCGAAGCGCCCGCTATTTCACTTCAGGGTGGCGTTTCAAAAATTCTTCCGCCGTCATAAAAGTCTCGATGGTCGCCTTCGCCTTGAGCGCATTCACATACTGCTGCCCGAGCTTTCTCTTGTTTGTCTGATCCAGCAGCTGCTTTATTTTCGGCCGCGCTTCTTCCAGCGGCATGACGTCGGTTGGTTTGTGATCGATAACCCGGATGATGTGATACCCGAAACTGGTTTCGACGACCGGAGTCAAAGCGCCCGGCTGCGCTGCGAATGCGGCATCTTCGAACGGTTTGACCATGCGGCCGCGCGTGAAATATCCCAAATCGCCCCCCTGGGACGCGTTCCCTTTGTCCTCGGAATATTTCGCGGCAGCCTCTTCAAAGCTGATTCTGCCGGCTTCGATATCGGCGCGGATGCCCTCGATTTTTTTCCTTATCTCGGCCTTTTGTTCCGGCGTGGCGTCTTTGTTCGCCATCAGCAGAATATGCGCCGCGTGAACGCGCTCCGGCCGGGTGAGCGCTTTGGTATTGTTTTCGTAAAACTTCAGGATTTCCTCTTCGGTCGCTTCCGGGGCATCTTTCACTGCCTGGTCCATCAGCTGCTGCACTCTCAGGTTTTCTTCAACGGATCTTCTCAGCTCCTCCTCGGTGACTTTTTGGCTGACCAGGGCCTTCAGAAACTCCTCGCGCGAAGCAAACTGCTTTTCAAAGGCCTGCATTTGTTCGTCCAGTTTGGCCTTATCGGCGATTAAATTCTGCTGTTTGGCCTCTCTTTTCAGCAAGGCCGAGATGACGAGATTGTCGACGGCGCCCTGAAACAGCAGCATGCCGCGCGACTGTTCGGGGTTTTGCGGCACGATTTTTTGTTTGCTTATCTGCTGAATGGCCGAGAGGACCGACTTTTCGCTGATGGGCTCTCCCTGAACTTTTACAACAACAAGGTTCGATTCCGCGGGCGCGGCCGATGGAGGCGGCGTTGCGGGCGGAGACGTTTGATCCTGCGCCGGCGCTGCAAAACAGAAAGCCAAACCCAGGACGAGCACACATGCCAGATTTCGTTGCATCATTATATAAAGCCGCTCCTTTTCGGATGAGTAATGCCGGATTGCTTGATGTCCTTTCGCTGCCGAAGCATGAATGGATGCGGGCCGAAAGGCAAGGGGAAATTGTCCGCCGGAGGGGCTCATGTGTCAAGGATGGGGAGCGGCGAAAGGGGAAAGGATGCCTATTGGAACTGCACCGCCCTTACAGGGCTGATTCGTGCCTGCACGGAAACCCGGGGCTCCGGACGCTGCGCGTCCTCCACCCCGGGCTGCTCTGCCGCGCGCCTGCGGCGCCGGTCGCGTGGTGATGGGCGACTGCGCGATTACCGCGGGCCA
>CAZLHW010000099.1:4143-10480 GCA_964559085.1 uncultured Acidobacteriota bacterium
TTATCGGCGCCGCAAGCGCCGGAGGTGCGGGGCAAAGCAGCCCAGGGTGAAAGAGCCGAGGGGAGCGAGGCTGCTCTGCCGGGCGCCTGCGGCGCCGGTCGCGTGGTGATGGGCGACTGCGCGATTACCGCGGGCCATTCTGACTTCCGCCGCTGCAACAGCCAAAGGCGCGGGACCGGCCGCGTGCAATGGACGATTACGCCCAGGTTTTGCCGATTATCGGCGCCGCAAGCGCCGGAGGTGCGGGGCAAAGCAGCCCAGGGTGAAAGAGTCGAGGGGAGCGAGGCTCTGAAGCCCTGGGTGCCGAACGCGATGGATGCAAGCCCTGAAAGGGCGATGCAGCCTGCGCCGGCCTTTCAGGCCCAATCTTTCGCGTGCTACGCTGCCTGGATCTGTGCCTCCTTTAAAATTTCTCCCTGCAATCCTACAACGACGTATCGAATTGGAACCTTGCGCCGGGCTCGGTTCGCTGCTTCCACAACATGGTGCAGCAGTCCCCCGCAGCAGGGCACCTGCATAATGAGGACGGTGATGGATTTGACTTCCGCCTGATCGATCAGGACAGCCAGTTTTTCCAGGTAAACCTCCTGGCGCGCATCAAGTTTGGGACAGGCAATAACCAGCGAACGGCCTTTCAGGAAGTCCTTGTGAAAGTCGGCGTAGGCGAAGGGGACGCAATCGGCAGCGATCAGCAGATCGGAGTTGCGGTATTGGGGCGCGAGAGGAGAAGCCAGGTGAAGCTGCACCGGCCAGTGCGTAAGATGGGACGGGCGAGAGCCGCCGTCTTCTTTTGCCGTTGCGGATTGAGGGAACGCCATGCTTTTTGATCCCGGGCACTGATGTCCAGCCGCGCGGGCCGCCGCCGTCGGTGAAAAATCCGCCTCTATGCCGCGCGCTTTCAGTTGGGACAGCGCCTGTTGCAGATAGGCGGTCTGGGCGTGATCTCTCAGGTGTTCCAGGTGCGCTTTGAGAACGTTGGGACCCGGAGGGATGATGTTATCCAACACCCTCAACTCGGCGTACGGGGCTGCTGCGCGTTCTTCTACCGTGATGGCGTTTTCGGGACAGGTCCCGATGCAGGCTCCGAGCCCGTCGCACAGCAGATCGCCGACAAGCCTGGCTTTTCCGTCGATAACCTTCAGCGCGCCTTCGGGGCAGCCCGTTGCGCACAACCCGCATCCGTTGCATTTCTCTTCGTCGATTGCGATTATTTTCCGTTTCATATCGTTTCACTCTCCTCGATGGTTATCATCGCGCAGGGTGATGGGAGGATCCTTGATTTAAATCAAGTGAGTCCATTATTTTACTTTTTTCTTCGCGCTCTTCGCGTCTTCGCGGCTATTCCAGCTGCAAAAAAAACGATTTTGAAAACACGCTAGTGCATGCGACACTTTACCGACTTTTTCAGGTGAGGATGGCTATGAGAGCTGTGGTGCTATGGATGACGATTGCCGCAAGCCTTTGCCTGGCTGCGGTCCAGCCTTTGGATCAGGCGACTCTCAAAGATTATTTAAATAATGGAGCGCCGTTTGATTTTATTCTTATCGATGTGCGTACTCCTGCGGAAATAACAGCCGTTATCGGCAATGCTGCATGCAAACCGTACAATCTGGCCTGGCCGGAGCAGCTGCAGAAGGAAGCGGCCAAAATTCCCAAGGACATGCCTGTCATCGTGTATTGCCGTTCCGGAGCGCGGGCGAGGCAGGCTGCGGCATACCTGAGCGACAGCGGGCATACGCGCGTGTATGACGCGGGCGGGTTTTTGACCTGGAATGGGCCTACCGTTTCAGGCGCAGACATAAAGCCGGCATCCCTGTTGCCGGAGCCCTCGATGCGGGCGAAGCCGTCGCTGACCACTTCTTCAAGGGACGCGCATGTATCGAAAAATTGACGATTTTGTTGATGCCTGGAAAACGGAATCCGGATTGACGCAGAAGCTTCTGGACGCGCTTACGGATGCGTCTTTGCAGCAGTCAGTTGCGAAGGACCACCGCACGCTGGCGCGCATTGCGTGGCATATCGTGACAACGATTCCCGAAATGATGGCGAACACCGGGCTGAAGCTTGGGGCTCTTAAACCGGACGCCCCGATTCCGGCTACGGCTGCAGAAATTGGGCAGGCCTACGCGGCCGTGTCGGCCGAGCTTGCACAACAGGTCCGAGCCAATTGGACGGATGAGACATTGCGGGTTGAAGATGAAATGTACGGCGAAAAATGGGCGCGCGGGCGCACAGCCCGCATCCTCATCAATCATCAGACGCACCACAGGGGGCAGATGACAGTACTCATGCGCCAGGCCGGACTGGCGGTGCCCGGTGTCTATGGTCCTTCCAAAGAAGAATGGGCCGCCTACGGCGCTCCCGCCCCGGAAATATAGAAGCAGCGCCGCCGATTCGTGCAATTGGTGAAATTTGCGGCGCTTTTTATAGCCGGGACCGGATTTTCTTCCAGGAATCGGTGATCAGGAAGCTCTCATCCATATTCGCGACCATGCGTTCGAACTTCTGAATCGGCACTGAAAACGTCAGCGTGTCGGCGTCCACTCCCGGACGCGCCGAGACATCAAACATTCCCAACACGGCACGCGGGCGATCCGATTTTGCTTCGAGGAGCGGATATTGCACGATTGTGCTGCAGCCGGCACCCATCGGGCAGAATACGGCTTCGTTGGTCGGTTCGTCGTAATTGGCCAATGTAAAAAGGCCTTAAAGCACATCGGGTTTCGCGAAGAAAAGGACAACCTGAGGCTCGTCGGTTTCTTCAAGGGCATCCCATCGCTTGAAGATAATGTGTTTGGCCGGCGCGGTGAAAGTCGGGACATGGTTGAGCAGTTCTTTCACGAGTTCCGGCGATTTTTTGTATCGCTCCCCTTCGAGCTTTCCCGGAATGCCGCAGGAAAGGAAAAATTCTAAATTCGGCATCAGCGCCTGGCTGAAGCCGAGGTAGCGCTTACCCCCGAAACAGGCGACGGACTTTGTGTCGAAACTCAAACTTTTGCCCTGTCGAATTGCGGCGAGATCGTTGACAAAGCAGTGCTGTCCTTCGGTTACTCGATGGACCGGCGCCTGGCCGGGATCCTCGGCGTAATAAAAAGCAATCGGGAGTGCGGCGCCCGGGAAATACTTGGTCCAGCGTTCTGCAAATTGCTGCTTCAGTCCTGGTTTCATGGTTTTGCTCCTCCGGCAGATGAAACGCTATTTTAACCGCGGAAGCGCCCGGAGGATATGGAAACCTTTGCCTTGGGAACGCGGATGATGGGTTCAAGTGAAAGGATCCTGTGCGAATTGCGATAGAAACTTACTTTCGCCTCCATTAAAGTATCGGGGATGAAAAAACTCTGGCTGTTGTCCGTTCTGTTGATTGCGGTTATTGCCATTGTTGGCGTGCTTTGGCGCTTTCAATCGGGGACAGGCGCGCCTGGATCGGACGGGCGGGCGATCGCAAAGCCGGAGGCGATGGCGCACCTGCCGCTGACCGGCCTGCGCCGGTCCGGCGCTGTCCTCATAGGCCGGCTGGAGAGCCCGATGGTCATTGACGGGTATCCGTGCGATGCCGGCTGGGTGCATTTTACGGATTCGGGCCGGTTGAAGGCCTTTTATCTGAGCGACGCCTGCATTATTCAGGGAAACCGGATACCGAAGGGGACATGGATCCAGCTGAACCCGGATCAGACTCTGCGGGCGTGTTCCTTCCCGGAGGACACGCCCATCCAGGGGTATTTATGCGACGGTGGATTCGGCGGGTCCGAAGGGGTGATGACGGGATTTTATCCCAGCGGACGATTGGCCGCTTTTTTCCCCGTTTCCGACGTAGTGATCCAGGGAATGCCGTGCAAAGCCAGCGTGTTCAGTCCGGTCTATCTTTATGAGAATGGCAACCTCAAAAAGTTCACGCTATCCAAAACCGCGGTTCTGGGAGGCAGGACGCTGTCGGCCTGGCAGACGGTGGAGCTTGGGGAGGAGGGAGAGATATTGTCGGTTTCGCGTCCCGCCTATTTATTGCGGGCGCGCGACTGGATTGCGGGCCTTTTCCGCTGAACTCGATCCTATGGATGTCCCGACTCTGAACAAAACCCTCGCGATTCTAAGAAAAGAGATCCCAAAGTGGAAAGTCCCGGCCGTCGGCGCCGTTGCGGATCGGGCTATAGACCGGCCGTTTGAGACCCTGGTGAGCACAATCCTCTCGCTGCGGACCAAAGATGCGGTAACCGAAGCGGCTTCGCATCGGTTGCTGAGCCGGGCCCCGACGCCGCAAATTCTCGCATCGCTGCCCATCGCCGAAATCGAGCGCCTGATCTTTCCCGTAGGGTTCTACCACACAAAGGCTAAGCACCTCGTTGAGATGAGCCGGATTCTGCTCGAGGAATACGGCGGCCGCGTGCCCCGCTCGATGGAGGAGCTGCTGAAGCTTCCGGGCGTCGGCCGGAAAACGGCCAATCTTGTAATTACGGTAGGCTTCGGCGGCTACGGCATATGTGTGGACACCCACGTTCACCGCATCTCGAATCTCTGGGGCCTGGTACAAACCAGGACACCCAACGAAACCGAATTTGCTTTGCGCAAAATCCTCCCCAGGAGGCACTGGAAGACCTACAACGACATCCTCGTGACCTTCGGCCAGAATTTGTGTGTCCCGGTTTCTCCCTGGTGCAGTCGATGCCCGGTGGCGAAATACTGCCGCCGCATTGGGCTGAAACGTTCCAGATAGGAAAACCGCAAAGGCGCAAAGGGCGCCCAGAAAACGCTAAAAGATTTGTATTTATTCTTTGCGCTTCTTCGCGTCCTTCGCGTCTTCAGGCGCCTGGTAGCAGAGCGCGTTGGTCCGGTCGGTGACAATCTCCCGGCCTTTCCCGATGCGGAGGGTAACGCGCCGATGGACTTCATCCTCTTTAATCTTCCCCTTGCGTGGAGCATTCACCTTTTCTTCGAGTGCGGTTATCTCGCTTCTCAGCGAATCCAGCTTGTCGCGAAGCGCCGATAGTTTTTCTTCCAGCGACTTTTGGTGGGGATCGTCTCTGTTCGGATGTGCGTCTTTCGCCGCCTGCAGGTTCTTCTCGGTTATTTCGAAAGCTTTCCGAGCGGCGTCCATTTCCTTTTCCGCCTTGCTCAGGCGGAGCAAAAGCGCCTGCGGGGGTGCCAGTTCCACCTGGGTGGCTGTTTCGGAGACGGATCGCAGTATCCGGGCCTGAATGCCGCGCATGGCTACCAGTCTTCCCCCGAACGCCTGGCCTTTACCCCCGCTTTTACCTATATAAATGAAGCCCTCACATTCAACATTGCAATGATTAAGCAGGTCAGCAACCTCTATATTGCCGCCGCATCGTATCTGGCAGTCACTTAGAAAACGGGCTTCAATATTTCCCGCTGCGATGATGACGGATTTGCCTTTGCCGTAAACCCCCGTCAGGAGGTTCAGGTTTCTTCCAGCCGTCAGGCGGGCGCCTTCCACTGTATCCAGAATGGTAAGATCCTGGCCGGCACTTACCTCGTACCCGGATTCAACCGGACCCCGGACTATTATGTTCCCCTCGAACCGGACATTCCCGGTCGAGGGACCTACCGCGTCGATTTCGAGGGTTGGATCCACGCGCACAGAATTTTCGAAAAAATAGGGCTGACCTGCGCGAGTGGCAACAATGACTTCCGGGTCTTCCTTTGAAAAGGCTGTCCCGATTCCAGGGTGCGGAGCTCGGTCGACAGCGGGAGGTGCAGAGATTGGCATCCCATCGACGCCGATGCCTGGGGACCCTTCTGTGGGAGGAATATGCCTCAAAAGCGGAGTTCCTTCCTTTACCGAAAGAAACAAGCCGAGATCTTTGTAATCCACCCGTCCGTATTCGCGCTCCTGCGGGACTCCCTTATGCTCGGATTCATGGACAAGAGGTTCGAATTTCACAGGCTGTCCCGGTTTCGGCGGGGTCCCCTCCGCAATCAGCTGCCTCTCGCATTCACCGTCATGGATGATCTGCTGAACCAGCGATTCATGGATGCCGAACTTAATTTGGTGTTCCTGCAAAGCCTGCCGTATCAGGTCTTCGGTTACCGGCGTTCCTCCATAAGCGGGCGAGACGCGGATCCATGCCTGGAGCCTGTCCGATGAAATCTGGATGTCTATGCGGCAGTCCTTGCGCTCGGCGACGACGTACTCCTTAACCTTGTCCAGTCGGCGCGCTTCTCTCGAGACCTGCCGGATCGTCTCTTCGTGAAGGAACCAGTCTGCGCAGTCCTGCCGGCGGATCCAATTCTCTATTTCACGGACGGCAATACCTGCAAAGAGATCCTCAACGGGCTCCACAGTTAAGACCAGCAGATTATTGTCTAGGCCTTTCTTGGAGTA
>CAZLHW010000100.1:0-10423 GCA_964559085.1 uncultured Acidobacteriota bacterium
GCAGCCATAATCGGCATTTATCAGCGCGAAACAGTTCCTGAGGCGCCCGCTGCCCCATTGAAGGATCGGGGCTGGAGAAAAAGAGGGGATATGGCAGACGAAAACAACAAGCCAATCAGGCAAGAGAATAAAGACGGATCCGGTTTTATTTCCCGCAGAGATTTTCTCAAGGATGCGGGTCTTGCGGTAGGGGCTCCGGCTCTGGGATCCATGGCCGTTTCGAGCGAAGCCGCAGGGCAGTCCAAATCTTCCGATGCACAAAAAACCTCTGCTACGGCAGCGTCGCCCGCCCCGGGGCTGCATCCCATCGAGCTGACCGGAAACGGAGGGAAATACCGCTATCTGGTGGAGGCGAACTGGAGTTTGCGGCAGTTGCTGCGCGATGAAATCGGTTTCACCTCCCCCAAAGACTGGTGCGGCGGCCAGGGAGCGTGCGGCTCCTGTACGGTGATCATGAATGGCAGGCCGATCCTTTCCTGCCTGACTCTGGCTTGCGAGTGTGACGGCGCCCGCATCGAAACCGCCGAAGGAATTGCCAAAGCCAAGCATCCCATCATTCAGGCCTACATCAATCACAATGCGTTTCAATGCGGATACTGCACCCCGGGCTTTGTCTGCACATCCAAAGCGCTGCTGGACAGGAATCCGAATCCAACCGAAGCGGAAGTTCGGGATGCTCTGGGAGGCAACCTCTGCAGGTGCGCTACGTATCAGCAGCATCCGCCGGCTGTTCTGGAAGCGGCGCAGAACCTGAAGCGGCAGGCATGATGAAGTATTCCAAAGCCCTTGGGAAGATAGGAGCCTAAGATGAAGACTTGGAAAAAATTCGCGCATGTGAATGCAAAATCAATCGATGAGGCCGCGTCCATCCTGCGCGGAGGCAACGCTGCGATGATTTCCGGCGGCTCGGATCTTCTGGGCGCGATGCGGTTTGAAATTTTGCCGACCTATCCTGAAATTCTTGTGAATCTTAAAACAATCCCGGGGATGGACTTTATTAAAGAAGAAGGAGGGCTGCTCAGGATCGGCGCTCTGACCCGTCTTGAAGACATTGCCAAAAACAATCTCGTCAAAGAAAAATACGCCGCGTTGGCCGAAGCTGCGCATCGAACTGCGACCCCGCACATCCGTGAAATGGGAACTATCGCCGGCAACATCTGCCAGTTTACGCGTTGCTGGTACTATCGACTTCCCGATAACAGATTCAACTGCATCCGCAAGGGCGGCAAGATGTGCTATGCCGTTGCAGGCGACAACAGGTATCACTCCATATTTGGAGCAGTGAAGATGTGCCTTGCCGTCAATCCGAGCGATACAGCGCCTGCACTGGTGGCGCTGAACGCCAAAATCAAAACGAGCAAGCGGCTGATAGAAGCCGAAAGTTTCTGGGATATGGCGGTCCCCGGATCCACAGTTCTGGCTGCGGATGAAATCGTGACCGAAATTCAGATCCCGACTCCGCCCGCAGGCGCCAAGAGTGCTTTCTTAAAGTTCGCCATTCGCAAGTCCATTGATTTTCCCATCGTGAACTGCGCCGCGAAGGTGGGCGGCGGCGATGCCCGGATCTGTCTTAATGCCGTCTATAACAAGCCGTACCGGGTTGTAAAAGCGGAAGAGTTCATCAAGGGCAAAAAGATTGATGAAGCCCTTGCCGATGCGGCCGGCGCTGCTTCTGTGGAATCCGCGCGCGCTCTCCCGGGCGACCGGAACAAATGGAAGATCCAGATTGCCAGAACAATGGTCAAGAGGGCAATATTGGGCTGCGCCTGATCCGGTCTGTGCTGTCGTAAAATGATGGAAGAACAACGGCGCCAATCCTGTTGCCCGCCGCCGGCATCAAATCCACACATGCAAGCCTTGATTCGATGGAGCGTTGCCAATGTCGGGTTCTTTTCTGCATGCCTTTGAGCAATTGACGGATTTCATTGCAAGCCATCCCGAGATTGAAATCGGAGAATTCGTCACCAGCATTCCCGAGGGTGTCCGGTCCGATTTCTATTCCAGATTTAATTCCGCCAGATATGCCTTCATACAGGAGAACTTCCCGGACTATGTCGCCCGGGCACGAAGGCTCCAACGGGAATACGCCCGAGTGGCCGAGGAAGTATCCGCAACGCTGGTCCTGGATGATCCACCGGCCGTAAACAGCTTCCAGCGGTTTCTGAAGGATCCCGAAGAGTGTCTGATAAGGGAGCTATTCGACCCGCTGTTCGATCTGCTGAAAAAACGGGAAACGGCGGAGAGCTTTAAAAACAAGGGGACGGCCGTTATCCACGAACTTTTTCCGCATCTCTACAGGGGAAGCTATGAAAAGTGGGTGATTCTAAGCTTGGCATCTCTGCTTGAGATAAAGAGAGCCCTACAAGTCCCTGTTCGGGAACTGCAGCCGACAGACCGTGGCAAAGCCTCGGTAGCCGCGCCGATGGAGCCGGTTCCCGGCCCAATCGAATCCAGGCGTTTTTACTTCAGCCAGAGTTTAAAAACGATCTTTGCTGTTCCCGATTTCATCATTCATTCGGGCCGATTGAATCGGTTTGTTGGAATCCGGTCGGAATTCAGAGAGGCTCCGTTTCACGCGATGAACGCCGGTCCCGATAGAGATTGGATCCCTGTCGATGTGGACCTGCTGCGATTGCTGGCGAACGGACTGACCCTCCTGTACACCGCCGACAAAGCCGAACAGGCGTCGCTGGTAGCGGACGCGGTGAAGTTCTGCCGTCCGGATCTCGTGTTATGGTGTGTCCCGGCCCTCTCTGTCGAGCGCGCGGAGGCTCTGGCCGTCGCGCGGCAAGCGAACAATCGGCTCCATCCGGAAAAAGGAGTCTTTATCATCACAGACGAAGAGTGGCAGGACTCCGCAGACGGGGACGCGCCGATTGAAGCGGACGCGGCCTCGAACATCCGGATCCTGAAGGCGGGTTTTGACCGGGAAAGGCTGATCCCGATGATTGACTCTATGCGTGACGGGGAGATGCCGGCAACAGCGACGTAGGGAGAAAGCCATGGGTCAACTGGAGTTTTCGGTCCCTTATAACAACGATCCTGAAACGCTTCCGGAAATATTTCGCCTGAAGACGCATAACAACAACCGCATCCGTGAAGTGTACCTGTCCGGCCCCCAGGAATACTCCGGATCGGGGCGGATTGCGCCGGAGATGAATTTCCGGGAATTTGCGGACATTGTCGAACGGATCCACGGCGAGGGAATCCGTGTGAATCTTCTGCTCAATTCCACCTGCGAAGGCAGCGGCTGGTACTCGATGGAAGTATTGAAATCGACTCTGAATTATCTGCAGCGCGCGCACGAGGATCTCAAAGTCGAAAGCCTCACCATCGCCAACCCCCTATATATCAGGGAAATCAGGAAGAGATTTCCGAACCTGGAGATCTGCGCCTCGGTTTTAAGCGATATCAATTGCGTCCAGAGGGCCGTTGTTTTCAGGAAAGCGGGTGCCGATGTCATAACCCCGGATGTGGACATTAACCGCGATCTTGCTCTCCTGAAGCGGATCAAGGATGTGACGGGGGCCGAAATCAAGCTGATGGCAAATGAGGGGTGCCTGTTCCGCTGCGCTTTCCGAAAATTCCACTTCAACTACATCTCGCATAAGTCGAGGAACCCCGGGAAGGGTGGGACGAAGGCGGAGGACAATGTTTTCAGCCTCAACTGCCTGCAGCTTACCAAACACGATCCATCGCAGCTTCTGAAGTCCGGATGGATCCGGCCGGAAGATCTCTCCAAATATGGACAGGTAACCAACTATTTCAAACTTGTGGGGAGAACGAGCTCAAAAAGCATGCTTGCCCGTGCCTTGCAAGCCTATATGGATGAAAGCTGGGACGGGGATCTCCGGGAGCTGATGGCCGGGAACCTGTATTCGGCGGCAATGTCCCACCTCATGCACCTGGATAACAAAAGCCTGGACGCGGCCCGCTTTTTCGAGAGGGTAACTTCCTGCGACAAGGAATGCAGCGAATGCACTTATTGCAGCGATCTCATTGGGAAACTGGTCCGGTGCGGCATTTTTACCTCTGCCAAAATTGAAGACCTCGGCCTCAAATAGCAGAAACGGATCCGCTGGATGGACATGCTCCCAGGGAGCCGCCTATTTTGATACATGCTTTTTCTTCCGCGGTCGATAAAGTCCTTGGGCTCGGATTCTATTGAACGGCTGGAATCCGTGTGCTAACGGGACAGCCTTTCGGGTTGCCCATTCCGGTAGTTGCCGCAGCATTCGTACCGCGTGAGCAAGGTATGATTTATATAAATCTCATCTTCAATCTGTCTCTGCTTGTTGCGCTCAGCATCATTTCCGGCTTCATTGAAAAGCGGAAGCCTGCATACCGGAAGTGGTCCGCGCTCCTGCAGGGCACGCTTTTTGGGGGTGCCGCCATTATCGGAATGCTGCGGCCGCTGGATTTGGGCGGCGGCCTGATCTTTGATGGACGCTCGGTTGTCATAAGCCTGTGCGCTCTTTTTTTCGGCCCCATGGCAGGCGCTGCCGCCGCCGCAATGGCGGTTCCTTTCCGATTGTGGCTTGGCGGCGTTGGAGCCTTGATGGGAGGATTGGTTATTCTCTCTTCAATGGGAATCGGTCTGTCTGCCCACTACAGGTTCAAGCCTGAATCGGGGGAAGTATCCGTCCGGAATCTCTACCTGATGGGCCTTGCCGTCCATGTCGTCATGATTGCCTTGATGTTCGCCTTGCCGTCGAATGTTGCCTGGACCACGGTTCAAAAGATCGGGCTTCCGGTGTTGCTGCTCTATCCGCTGGCTACCGTGCTTGGCGGCAGGGTTTTGGCGGACCAGGCATTTGCCGCGCGCTTCGTGGATCTTTTGCAGAAAGCCAAGCAGAACCTTGAAGTCACGCTCCGGTCTATCGGGGAAGCGGTGATTGCAACCGATGTCCGGGGCAGGATTACGCTGATGAACCTTGAAGCGGAACGGCTGACCGGCTGGAAGAGCGAGGACGCAATCGGAAAGAGCCTGTCGGAAATTTTCAACGTCATTGACGTGGACACCCGCCGGCAGACGGGAAACCCGGTCGATGCGGTCCTGCAATCAGGAACAACAATCGAACGAACCAATCACAGCCTGCTTGTTGCACGCGACGGAACCGAACGGCATATCACGGAAAATGCGTCGCCTATCCGCCATGAAAGCGGCGAGGTCACCGGGGTTGTTCTCGTTTTTCGCGATGTAACAGAATCCTATAGAACGCAGGCTGCTTTGCGCGAGAGCGAAGAGTCGTATCGACGGCTGTTCCAGGATCATGCCGCTGTGAAAATGATCCTGGATCCCGAAACGGGATCGATCCTGGATGTCAACAAAGCCGCTGTCTCCTATTACGGTTGGCCGCGCGAGCGTCTTATTCGCATGAATATTAAGGAAATTAACACGCTGCCGCCGGAAGCTGTTTTCCAGGAGATGAACAAAGCCAAGACCCTGAAGCGAATCCATTTTGAGTTCCGGCATCGCAGGGCGGACGGTTCGGTTCGGGATGTTGAGGTCTTCAGCAGCCGGATCCTGCTGGGTGGAAAGGAAGCGCTTCATTCTATCGTTCACGATGTTACGGAGCGCAAGCGCGCGGAAGTGGAACGCGAGCGCCTGCTGGCCGCCATCGAGCAGGCGGGAGAAGCCGTCTGTATTACGGATGTCAACGGAACAATTCAGTATGTCAATCCCGCCTTCGAGACAATTACCGGTTATTCAAGGGCCGAAGCCGTTGGCGAGAATCCGCGCATTCTTAAAAGCGGACTTCAGGATGACGCATTTTACCGGAACCTTTGGGAGACGATCGCATCCGGCAGCACTTGGAAGGGGCAGCTGGTCAATCGCCGCAAAACGGGCGAGCTTTACACGGAGGATGTGACCATTTCGCCTGTTTGCGACGCAACCGGAAGCATTGCAAATTATGTGGCCGTGAAGCATGACATTACTGAAAAGCAACAGTTGACCGCGCAATTAATGCAGGCCCAGAAAATGGAGTCGGTTGGGCAGCTGGCTGGAGGCGTGGCGCATGATTTCAACAATATGCTGACGGTTATCATCGGCCATACGCAAATGCTGCTGCATCAGACCGACGCGGCCCAGCCGGCTCATGCGGATCTGAGCGCCATTCTGAATGCGGCTGAACGGTCCGCCCGCATTACGCGCCAGCTTCTAGCCTTCGCGCGCAGACAACCGATCGCTCCCAGGGTTCTTGATCTGAATGATACGGTCGAGAGAATGCTGAAAATGCTGCGGCGCCTTATCGGCGAGGATATCAATCTGGTGTGGAGTCCCGGCCGCAACCTCTGGCCTGTGCGAATGGATCCCTCCCAGATTGACCAGGTTCTGGCGAATCTCTGCGTAAACGCCCGGGATGCAATTGATGGAGTCGGAAAGATTACCATCGAAACGGCGAATGCCGCTCTGGATAAAGCCTTTGATGATTCCCAATCCGATTTTGTCCCGGGAGACTTTGCATTGCTCGCTGTGAGCGATAATGGCTGTGGCATGGACAAACACACTCTGGATAAAATCTTCGATCCGTTTTTTACCACCAAGGAACTTGGCAGGGGTACGGGCCTGGGCTTGTCCACTGTTTATGGGATCGTGAAACAGAATAATGGATTGATTCGCGTCTACAGCGAGCCCGGCCAAGGAACGACTTTCAAAATCTATCTGCCGCGGGAGCCGCGGCAGGAGGTGGAGTCCCAGTCGGATGTGCGAGGAAGTGCGATTCCTGCCGGTGATGAAACGCTGTTGTTGGTCGAAGATGAGAAGGCGATTCTGAAACTGGGGAAAAGAGTGTTGGAGCAGATGGGATACAGAGTTCTGACTGCAGAAACACCCGAGTTGGCGCTGAAGCTTGCGGAGCTGCATGCCGGCGGCATCCACTTGCTGATAACCGATGTGATTATGCCTGGCATGAACGGCAAGGATCTGGCAGAACGGCTGCGGTCGAAGCATCCGGATCTCAAATGCCTTTACATGTCCGGATATACGGCCAATGTCATTGCCCATCATGGAGTTCTGGATCCCGGCGTCCACTTTATTGAGAAGCCCTTCAAGGTTTTAGACCTTGCCGCGAAAGTCAGGGAAGTAATGGACGCGCGCTGAGACGCCCGCTTTATCTGCACAAAATCCTCCGAAAACCAAAAATTTTATTTTTATATAGGGGCAGCATTGATAAGATCAGACTCAGTCTGATTGAGGATGCTGCTGATCCTGCCTCGTCCATCGCTTTCTGTTCTCTCGAACTCCCAGCAATGCATCCACTCGGAATCAAAACCAGCATCGCAAGCTGAAGTGAATGGAGGGTAGTTATGGTCAAGCGCTCTTCTCTTCGCCCGCAGGGCGTTCCGCTTTGTTCGGATCGGCGGCTTCAGGTTCTGCCCCTCGCCTGGCTGCTGCTGGCGGGTTGCATTCTGCCGGCCGCGGCTCAGAACAGTGGCGAGCAGCGCTGCAAGGCCTGTCACAAGGATCTTGTTTCTCAGTTTGAGTTTTCGACGCATTCGCGGCTGGCCTCTTTTGAATTGCATGGCCATGCCCAGGGATGCGACGCCTGTCATGGATCTCCGGACAAGCATCTGAAGACCGCCGGCGCAAAGGACATTGTGAGTTTCAAGGAAGCCACGGTGGCCGACGTTGAACGGCAGTGCCTCGGGTGCCATGCCAACCGCGTTGGAATCCACTGGAAACACGGCGACCACGCCATGCAAGGCGTCACTTGCGTCCGCTGCCATAGAATTCACGGCCCCGGTTCTCAGGATCCGGCAGACCGCGTGTTCCTTGCAGAGCGGCCGATGCCTGCATTGATCAAGTCGGCGGCTCCCGGAAATAAAGCCAGTCTTGCGAAACCGGAGGCGGTGTTGTGCCTGGAATGCCATAAGGCGGTGGGATCCAGAATGTTGCTTTCCTCCCGGCATCCGGTTCGCGAAGGCAGGATGAAATGTTCCTCCTGCCACGATGTTCATGGAACCGAAACGGGAAGCTTGCGGACGGCTGAAAGACAGAATGATCTGTGCCTGGGCTGTCATACCGCAAAGCAGGGGCCCTTTGCCTTCGACCATGCCCCTGTTTCGGAGAGCTGCGGCGCCTGCCATGTCCCGCACGGTTCGGTCAATAACAACCTGCTGAAGCAGAATGAGCCTTTCCTCTGCCTGCAGTGCCATTCCTCGCATTTCCACATCGGGAGAACGGGTGTTACGACGCCTGTCAATACCATAACGGGCGGCAGCCAGAATCCCTTCGGAGAGTCGGGCTTCCGAAGGGCTTTCGGGACAAAGTGCACGCAGTGCCATTCCCAGATTCACGGATCCAATTTGCCCAGCCAGTCGATTACCAGCCGCGGCAAGTCGCTGACGAGATGAGGAGGAAAACCATGAAGCCAGGTTCAATGTTCCGGTTTGTTATTTTATTCAGCGCTTTTCTCTTTGCCTCAGGAATTCTGTTCGCGGAGGAACAGGATTTAAAGCCGACAGCACGGAAGAGTCCCGAGCCCGTTCCTTCGTCAGTTCTTACTCCGGTGGCGGCGCACGATTCGGGTGGTTTTCTTTCGATCGGCATGTCGATGGATTCTGTCACTGGAAATCCGCAGAAATTTGCCGAGTTTGAATCACTGCGCCAGGGCGTTAATCCCCTCGGCCGGATTGAAGTGTGGGGCAAAACCCAAGGGGTGGTGTGGAGAATGCATGGAGAGCGGGGTGTCGATCCCAATGATCAGCGGCACGAAGGCGATTTGGATATTCGGCGCTACCTGCGGACGGAGTTCCGCTTCAACAAATTGCAGCATCGACTGGATAACGATCCGTTAACAAACCTGGATGCGGCAAAGGCGAATGTCGTTGTTCGGCACGATAACCAGGATACCAACGTCCGGTACTGTCCATACTACCAGGATCTGGAAGTCCGGAACCGCGTGGTCCTTCCATTCATGCCGCAGGTGACGTTCCATGTCGATTATCGCAGCCAGGGACGCAAGGGCACATCCCAGGCGCGCGCCATCAGCAAGTGCGCCAACTGCCACGTTTCGACCGCAGTGCGTCCCATGGACCAAACCGTCAATGAGCTGCGCGCCGGCGCCGAAGTGCGCCTGGGGCCGGCGTTCCTTCGGTATCAATACAGCGACCGCACCAGCAGGGACGAGGCTCCGGTCGTCACGCACACCTACGACCGGGCTCTCCACCCAACTGCCGGGACGCTCGTATTTTATAACCGCGTGCAATATGATCAGCTCGATGGGCCGCTGCGGATTGCCGTTGATCCGCACTTCAGCAAGTTTCAGCATGAGGTTCTCGGCAAATTCGATCTGAAACAGCTGGGCGAACTGCAGGGACTGTTTGTCAACAGCCGCTCCAATAATGACGACATGGGAATAGGAACGGATACCCGCGTTATCAGCGGCATCTACACCTATGCCTTTAAAGACAAATTCCTGCTGACATTGAAAGCGCGCAACCTGGATGTGGACTCCGACATGTGGCTGGTCGATACCCGGGAAACGATCGCTCCGCCCGGCACGCCTCAGGCCGGTAAAACCTACACCCAGGCATATCCATACTTCGGGAGCGCCGATTATCTCGCCAACTCAACGCTGGCGCGCGAGGTGTTCACCGGGTCTGCTGACGCGCGATGGCTGCTTCCCGGAGACACCATCGTGCGCGCGGCCTATGTCTACGAAAATGTGCAGCGCCCGCATTTCGACGTCGACGAAAGCACAACGCAAAAGCTCAAGTTTGCGGTGAATGCCTCGCCCGATAAAAACTTGAAGATCAGAGCGGGCTATACGTATGCCCACACAAAGGATCCCTTCACCCACCTCAAGGCAGCGCTGGAACCGGTGATCCAGCCTTATCCGAGTCCCGGCAATCCCCCATCGCCGCTTCTGGGGACCCAGTACTTTACGCTTTGGGAGGCGAGGCTGGCTGATTTGTCCGCCTTCCCAACCCGCGCGCACGATGCCTCCGCAACGGTGACGTGGACACCATCCGAGCGGGCGGCCGTTTCTTTTCATCTGCGCGCAAACCATCAGAAGAATGGGGCGCTGAATTACGGCCCATGGTCCGATTCGGAGATCTCTCCATCCGGAGAGATCTGGCTGGCGCCGCACGAACGAATCGACCTTACGGCGAGCTATGCCTATCACCGGAGGCGCACCGAGACACTTTTCGTGGTACCTGTGTGTGAGGGCGGTGCGGGCGCGGTCACCGTGGGCCAGTTCGGCTCCCGCTATGATGTTATTCGCAACAGCAACAATGATCACACGGCGTGGGCTGCGGTGAATGTCCGGGCTAGCGACAGGATTACGGGCTATGGCCAATTTGTTCTGACCGAATCGTCCGCCTCCTTCCGAGGGCCCTCGCTGGATCCCTCAACGCTTCCGGGGCAGCCTCCGGGATTCGATTACACGGCGGCAGCGGACCTTGGCGACTATTC
>CAZLHW010000101.1:0-10364 GCA_964559085.1 uncultured Acidobacteriota bacterium
CCCCAAAGAACGCGGAGAAAAACTCAAATAAACGCCGGAAGATCTCCTGTCACAGGCAAGCGAATCCCGGGCAATCCACATCGCAACCCCTTCGGGGTGTCGGCGCAACGGAACGGCCGCCCAGCCATAGCCGGCGGCATCAGCACAACCCATCAATTCATTGACGGCGGCGGGCGGAAGGAATAGATTCATGCTTCGTGTGGAGGTGATGCCTTGAGAGTTTTGATTACGGGCGGCGCCGGATTCATCGGCTCCTATCTTGCCGAAGCCTATCTGACCCGCGGCGATGAGGTCTACGTCATCGACGATCTATCGACGGGAAGCCTGGCCAATATTCAACCCTTTATCAGGAACCCGCTGTTTCATTTTGTAAACGACACGATCCTGAACCGTGAGACCATGCTGGAACTGATCGGCATCTGCGATGTCGTGGCTCATCTCGCGGCAGCCGTCGGCGTGAAGCTTATCATCGACGAACCGCTCAAATCGATCCATACCAACATCGTAGGGACGGAGATCGTTCTGGAACTGGCCAACAAGTTCCGAAAGAAGACATTTCTTGCTTCCACATCGGAGGTTTACGGAAGAAATTCTCAGGTCCCTCTCCGGGAGACCGATATTCGCATTTACGGTTCGACACATCTCGCGCGCTGGAGCTATGCGGCCACCAAGGCGATGGATGAATTTCTGGCCCTCGCGTATTACAAAACCAAGCAGCTGCCCGTGATTATCGCCCGCTTTTTCAACACGGTCGGCCCGAGACAGACGGGGCGCTACGGCATGGTTATCCCGCGTTTTGTGGGGCAAGCCTTGCGCAACGATCCGATTACGGTTTACGGAGACGGGAAACAGACCCGCAATTTCACCTTCGTTGAGGATGTGGTTCGCGGGGTCGTCAACCTCATTGATGAACCGCGGGCTGTGGGTGAGATATTTAATATCGGCGGCAATGACGAGATCTCCATGAATGATCTTGCCGCGCGGATCAAGTCGATCACCGGGAGCTCCTCGGTCATTCAACATGTCCCATACGATGAAGCCTATCAGGAAGGGTTTGAGGATATGGAGCGCCGCGTGCCGGACATATCCAAGATAACAAATTTGATCGGCTATAAGAACACCCACAACCTTGACAGTATCCTCACAAAAGTAGTGGAATACGAAAGAACGAAGTAAGAAAGAAGTTTTTGCAGCATCACACGGAAAATAATCAATGAAGAGAGAAACCATGCATCGCTTCTTAATCCCCCTTGCCATGGCTTTTAGCCTATCCGCCTTTGCGCAGCAGGCAACGGCACCGGCGCCGGTTGCAGAGAGAGCGCCGGGCCTTTATATGACGTTTGAAACGTCCATGGGCGACATTCACTGCAAACTGTTTGAGAAGGAAGCGCCGCTGACAGTCAGAACCATTGTCGGGCTGGCAACCGGCAAATTGCCCTACACGGACCCGCGCACCAAACAGAAGATGATCGGCAAGCCTTTCTATAACGGCCTTACGTTTCATAGAGTCATCCCGCGATTCATGATCCAGGGAGGAGATCCGCTTGGAACCGGAGAAGGAGAACCGATAGGGCCCGAATTCCCTTTCAAGGACGAATTTACGCCGGAGCTGCGATTCAATATTCCAGGGCGCCTTGCAATGGCCAACGCCGGCCCCAATACCAACGGCAGCCAGTTCTTCATCACGGAGGTTGCCGCTACCTACCTGAATGACAAGCACACGATCTTCGGCCAATGCGAGGAGCTCTCCGTAATAAAGAAGATCGCCAGAACTCCGGCGGAGGAGGAACGGCCGATTACGCCGGTGGTGATAAAGCGCGTCGTTGTGGAGCGGGTGGGTGCCAAACCCGCCAATGCCCCTGAAGACGGACCCGCGTCCCCTCAAAAACCGTAACCGTATGACGCAAAAGGGCAGTTTTAAAAACATCAAGCTGGGAAAGAACATTCATCGGCAGATGAAGCGCCGCGGTGCGCCCGACAACACGCAGCATCGGCCTCAACCAAAGCCGCCCCGAAGATCGAAATAGAGTTCCCGGTTGAAAACCCTGGTGCAGTCGGGAACTCCATTTTCAGCACTTGCGGATCGGCTTCGCTCGACATACAATCATCAGGCTTTATCAACCGGAGAGGTGTCCGAGTGGTTGAAGGAGCACGCTTGGAAAGCGTGTGTAGGGGTAACCTTACCGCGGGTTCGAATCCCGCCCTCTCCGCCAGAGAATCATGTAAAGCATTGCAGATGATAGCTTTATCATATAGAATGCCATCTGATCCCCCACTCGATCCCCCAGTTTTAATAAAGTGCAAGCGCAGAATAGCAGGCGAAGTGTATGTCTTCAGCAAAGGCGCGACTATCCCGTTTCCGCTGACAGCATTCACCTCGCGCATATAAAACCTCTTCTGATATTTCATTCGCTGCACAGGAGCTGCAATTGGACAGGAATCACCACCTGAAATATGATTTGGCGGTGGATTTTAGCATCTTGACGGCAAGCGGAAGCAGTCTGCCGGCAATGACCTCAATCGCACTCTCCAGATTCTCAAGATTCGGATGGTTGCGGCTCTCAAGAATCCTGTTCTGCCAATGTTCGAATTTGAGAAATGCCGCTTTGACCTTATTGCGTTCGGGCAGGTCAAACCGGCCCGATCCCATATTTCCCATAACTATCAGGCCGTCCTGCGGAGTCACCGGGGCCTGAGTATTGTCGGTGAACTTCAAATGATTTCCGTCAAGCGAGAAGGCAAAGGCCGGACATCGATATGGGCGCAATTTATCGAATACGTCTGCGCGAGATTCCGGCCCGCTAAAGAAATGTCGGGCGCAAATAACACCGATTTCCTGCAGCTTCGCAAGAGGCATTTCCGTTACCTATAGTGCGGGAGCTTTGTTTCGAGTTCAATCTATTGACCAGAGGCGCATTACCGCGGATCGGTTTGCGTTTCGTCATGCCTGCAAAACAGGATGCCCGCTGCTGTGCCGATCTTTCGTGGCGGCCATGGGACGGGCGATCCACCGCCGCAAAGCATCAAAAATTCGGGTTCCTTGCCCGAATATCTGCCGGTTATCCGGCCCGATTTCTGCTGTCTTTGATAGAGTGAAATAATGGTAATAGGGTTGAGCTGAGTCAAGGAAGATAATGCGGATACGGTATCGAATACTTGTTATAAGTTTTCCACAGCTAACCTATAGTTATCGACATCATGGGCCGGATCTAAAAAAGCTATAGCTCCTATCATTGCAGAAAGAAACAAGAGCAGCCAGGCTTTGGTCTCTCAGCTTTTTACAGGTGGGCGGGGGTTGAGCGAAACGAAGATCGAGGCATTTTACGATTTTCCGGGAATAACACCGGGTGATCTTGAAAATCCCACGCCACAGCCGGTGGAGCCGAAGCCGCTCCGGGATTACCTTGAAAAATTGAGATGTCTTGAAGAATCCTCTGTACCGGGATTTAAAAACGTCACGCGCTCGATAGACGAGTGGCTTGCGGCGGCCAAAGATTCTGCTCCCATGTCCTAGTCTATGGGTTTTTGCATAGCCGCCCGCCATTGACTACAACAATCCAAAGCATGAGCATGACGCCCCGCGAAAAAAGATCTTCGAAGAATTGCCATTCTTCGATCAGTTCCGGTTCCCCGGCCGGCAAGCCCGACGAGGTACCGCACGACGGCATCATGAGCGTTCGCAAAGTCGTCCGGCATCTCGCCAAGGGAAGCCGTTACGTGATCCGCGTAATGGGCGACTCCATGCAGCCGCGGATTTAGGATGGGGATTTGATTCTGGTTGATTATGCCAAAGAGCCCCGCTCCGGGACAGTGTCGTAGCTTTAATAAATGGCGCAGCGGTGGTTAAAAATTCCTGAATCAGAATGGATCCGTGATTTTACGCTCCAGCAATCCTAATTACTCCTGCATTGAGATCAAAGAAACCGGCCAATTCCAGATCGCCGGCGTCGTGCTTAGAATTGTCGAGGGTGCTCTGTAAAATATTTCGCTTCTGAAGATTCTCGCTATCCTTCTGTAGATTCCAAATCTTTCAATTTCCTTGACTTTGGATGCCTCCATATTGATACTTTTTCTCGCCGGCAAACTAGCCGGCGAGAAAGTCATGATTATTTATGCGCAAAGATCCGATTTTATCAACAGGCTCTCTATCCATTGCAGATCAAGAGGCTTGGACTGCATTTGGCTTTAAGTTTGGCGAAAAGGGCGCTCATACAAGCCGGACAATCATGTTTGAAGAGCTATCCGTCCTGCTACAGCATTGTAGCGCGAAGGCAACTCGCGAAGATTACGGCTCGGCAATCACGGAAGAAAACTGCCTCGGCAAACGCACGCTATCCACGCGGCAACTTACAATGCAGCGGCTTTCAGAGCTGTACGCACTGGATCCTGCAGTTCCACTTTTCAGGTGCCTTCGGGTTTTCTGGGATGCGGACGAAAAGGCACATGCGCAACTTGCCATTCTGACGGCACTCGCGCGCGATCCGCTACTACGTGCCACTGCTCCAATTGTTCTGGCTACGCCAGAAGGTGAAAATCTCGCCCGCCAGCGCTTTACTGAAGCGCTCAGACAAGCCGTTGAAGGTCGATTGAACGATAGCATCCTCGACAAAGTCGTACGCAATACAGGATCCTCGTGGACTCAATCCGGCCACTTCGTCGGTAGGAGCCATAAGGTAAGAAAGCAGGTCTTCCCGACCCCGGCCTCAACCGCCTACGCCATGCTGCTCGGCTATATGCTTGGCGCACGCGGGCTAGGTCTATTTGAAACCCTTTTCGCCCGCGTGCTTGACCGGGATGCCAACGAACTTACCTACCTGGCAATGGATGCAAAGCGCCTGGGTCTTCTGGACATTAAAACCGGCGGCGGCCTTATGATTGTTTCATTTGACGCCATCCTCACCGAACAGGAAAAGAGGCTTATCCATGGCTCGTATTGAGGAACTTGTTGCCCGATACAAGAATCACATCGCAGCGCCATGGCAAAAGAACCTGGCCGGCGCGCAAAAAACAATCTTCGTCGTCTATCCGAAAACGGATGAGCGGCGCCTCCGGGCCCGTCTTGAGCTGTTCGAGATCGCAACCAAAGAGACGGGACATGACTGGCTCCTGTTCGACTTCACTAATGTTTTTGCCACCTGGATGGCCTCAACCGATTATCGCGAGGAATATTTCCAGGCTCCCGCCGATCTGGCGCTCAAACTGGAAACGGAATTTCTGCAGTATGCCGCCGGCCGATTACGTGAAGTGCTGACCGATCCAAAAGCTGATGAAAACAGTGTCGTAGCAGCCTATGGCGTGGCCAGCCTTTACGGTTTCGCCCGCGTTTCGCTTGTCTTGAAAGAAGTTGAGCATGACATTCGAGGGCGACTGGTTTTGTTTTTCCCTGGCGAATATGAGAACCGCAACTATCGGCTATTAGACGCCCGTGATGGATGGAATTACCTCGCAGTCCCAATCACTCTTCATTCGGGAGGAGAACTGTGATTCTTAATAAGGACCTTTTCCAACGCGATCCCACCAAAACCAAGCTGCTGAATGACGGCGTCGCCGCACTGAAAGACGCCTCCACACCCCAGGAGATTGAAACGCTGCGCTACGAGCTTTCGCATTTCGTCTGCGAAGGTCAGTATAAGGACGGCATCATACGTATCCTGGAATCCTATATTGCCAACATAAATTCCGCCTCCCAACCGGCAGGCTGGATCAGCGGCTTTTTCGGCAGCGGGAAATCGCATCTGGAAAAGATGCTTCGGCACCTGTGGGTCGATACCAAGTTCCCTGACACCGGCGAGACGGCACGCGGGCTGGTGCATTTACCCACTGAGGTAAAGGAACTGCTCAAGGAACTCGACACGCTCGGCAAACGATTCGGCGGTCTACATGCCGCGGCCGGAGCACTCCCCGCAGGCGGAGGGCTAAACGTTCGATTGGCCGTGCTCGGGATCGTTTTTCGCTCGAAAGGCCTCCCCGAATCATTGCCCCAGGCCCAATTCTGTCTCTGGCTGAAGAGAGATGGCCTGTTTAACAAAGTGAAGAAATCAATCGAGGCGGCGGGCAAAGACTTCCTGAAGGAGCTGAACGACCTTTATGTCAGCCCGCTTATTGCAAAAGCAATATTGGCAGCCGATCCTTCCTTTGCAAAAGACGAATCATCCGCACGGAAAGCAATCCGTGATCAGTTCCCCCGCCGCGACACATTGACTGATGCGGAATTTATCGGGTTGCTACGGGAAGTCCTAGAAGAAGGCGGTAAATTGCCCTGCACGATCATCGTGCTGGACGAGATCCAGCTCTATATCGGCGATAGCCCTCAGAGATCGTTGGATGTCCAGATGGTGGCCGAGGCAATCGGCAAACAGCTCAATAGCCTCGTATTGCTGGTCGGCGCCGGGCAGCCTGCGCTCGCCGGATCCGATCCCCTGCTTCAACGACTGCGGGACCGGTTCACAATCGCTGTTGAGCTCTCCGACTCCGATGTCGAGACCGTAACCCGACGTGTGGTGCTTGCAAAGAAAGCAGACAAACGGAAAATCATCGAGGATACTTTGGAAACCAATGCCGGCGAAGTCGACCGGCATCTGGCTTCAACGAAGATCGGCCCACGCGAGGAAGACAAAAAGGTCCGGATCGATGACTATCCGTTGCTTCCTGTCCGAAGGCGTTTCTGGGAACGTGTCCTCCGCTCCATTGATGTGCAGGGCACAGCCGCCCAGCTTCGAACTCAGCTGCGTATCGTGCATGACGCAGTGCGATCACTCGCGGACAAGCCTGTCGGCACGGTGCTTGCCGCTGACAGCATTTTTGACCAGCTACAGCCGATTCTGCTCCAGGCTGGCTTCCTTCCCCGGGAAATTGATGAAACCATCCGCAATCTTCGCGACGGCAGCAAGGAGGGCGAACTCTGCAGCCGTCTTTGCGGACTGATTTTCCTGATCCGCAAACTCCCGCGCGAAAAGGTGGCAGACATCGGAGTGCGTGCAACGCCCGACATGCTAGCCGATCTCCTCGTAGAAGATCTCGAGAAGGACGGCACGCGACTCCGTCGCGATATCCCCGGCCTTTTGGACAAACTCGTCACCGAGGGCAAGCTCATCAAAATAGACGATGAATACAGCCTTCAGACCCGCGAAAGCAGTGAATGGGAAAATGAATTCCGTCGGCGTTTTACACAATTGAACAGCGATTTGATGACAGTCAACGCCAAGCGCACCTCGCTTATCAATACCGTCTGTGCCAAAGAGCTCAACAGCATCCGACTGGTGCACGGATCAAGCAAGACAGGCCGCAGCCTGAAAATCCACTTTGGCAGTGATGCGCCGACGACCGATGGAACAGAAGTTCCAGTCTGGATTCGGGATGGTTGGGGAGACAGCGAGAGCGCCGTTCTGGCAGACGCGCGAAAGGCCGGCGTCGACAGCCCGATGGTGTTTGTGCACATCCCGAAAGCGAGCGCGGATGATCTGAAAAAGGCCATCATCGAATATGAAGCCGCCAGGCAAACACTTGATTTCAAGGGTGTGCCGACAACCAATGAAGGCAATGAAGCGCGATCGGCCATGAACACACGGATGCTGACCGCCGAAAGCAACCGCGATCGAATTGTTGGCGAGCTCATTGCCGCCGGAAAGGTTTTCAAAGGCGGCGGAAGCGAAGTTTTCCATGTGCACATGGTCGAAAAGGTAAAGTCCGCAGCCAACGATTCTCTGGATCGGCTCTTCCCCAATTTCAAGGAAGCCGACGACAGCCGATGGAACAGCGTGATCAATCGCGCCAAAAACAAGGATGGCAATGCCCTGCAAGCCGTCGATTTCAAAGATAATCCCGAAAAACACCCGGTGTGCGCCGCGATTCTCTCGGCAATCGGCGCCGGTAAGAAAGGCAAGGACATCCGCGATCAGTTCGAAGCCGCGCCCTACGGATGGCCCCGCGATGCCATTGATGGAGCCTTGATTACCTTGCACACGGTAGGGCATGTGCGGGCCGTGCACAAGGGTACGGTATTGGCATCCGGGCAATTGGATCAAGCCAAGGTTCCCGTTACGGATTTCCGGACAGAGACAACAGCGATCGACGTAAAAAGCAAGATCAAACTGCGTAAGCTGTACCAGGAGGCCGGCCTGAACTGCAAGCCGGATGAGGAAACGGTCGTTGCCGAACAGTTTGTTGAATACATGACAAACCTGGCGGCGAAGGCCGGCGGCGAACCGCCTCTGCCGGAATCTCCTAAGACGGCAATACTCGATCCCATTCGCGGACTTGCCGGCAACGAAATGTTGGCCGCGATCCTGAAAGAGCATGATGAGCTTAAAGAACGGATTGGCGCATGGAAAGGCCAAGCCAGGCTCGCAGAGAAGCGCGTGCCGGAATGGAAAACACTCACCCTGTTGCTCGATCATGCCCGCTCAATACCCGAGGCAGCCGAACTGCAGACTGAAGCTGATGCTGTAAGGGAGGAGCGTTTACTGCTCGAAGAGAGCGATCCGGTTCCGCCGATCCGCGACAAGGTAGTCAAGCTGTTGCGGGCAGCTCTGAAAAGAGCCCACTCTGCCACTACAGAGACCTTCGATCGTGAAATGCAATCGCTTGAAAAAGACAAGAACTGGCAGGCGCTCAATAAGGCGGAACGCGAGCGCTTGCTGAATGAAGCTGGAATTTCTCCAATTAGGGAACTCTCGATCGGAGATGATGCTTCTCTTATTGCGGCTCTTTCTGAAAGGTCGCTGCCGGTTTGGGCCGCGCTGGCAGACGCCTTGCCGGAGCGATTCAGGAATGTGACGTTGGCTGCCGCCAAGCTCTTTGAGCCAAAAACCCAGAGCGTAAAGCTGAAAAGCGGAACTCTGAAAACGGCAGCCGAGGTGAAAACCTGGCTTGAGCAGACTGAGAAGGATCTTTTTGAAAAGGTAAAGAAGGGACCCATCGTGATTAGCTGAGGAAGGATGAATCATGCCCACACTCCCAACTGATCTGCGTTCACAACTCGAGAAAGTGATTATTAAAGCCAGGGAGATTTCCGAAATCGCCGCCAAGTCTGCGCTCGAAGCTCTTGCCGTACAGCATCACGAACCCTATAAGCACATGACGCCGGATCAGCGTGAACTTCGCAACAAGCTTCGCGCAAGGGCAAGGCAACATGGCGACCGCAGGTTGCCAAAACCCGACAGCAGCGGAAACGATCACGAAATCTCCCACTTAATTTCAGAATGCGCTTACGAGCATTGGCATCGTATGCTGTTTGCCCGTTTCCTGGCTGAGAATGGTTTGCTGATCGAGGCAGAGGAGAGCGTGGCTATCAGCTTGGCCGAAGCCAGGGAGCTGGCAAAAGGGGAAGGCTTGGATGTCTGGGTGTATGCATCCCGCTGCGCGCAAAGGATGCTGCCGCAAATCTTCAGGCCGGACGATCCGCTGCTTCAGGTCGCTTTCGCGCCGGAACATATCCTGAAACTCGAAACCCTGCTGGACTCGATCCCAACGCAGGTTTTTACCGCTTCCGACTCCCTGGGATGGGTTTACCAGTTCTGGCAGACAAAGAAAAAGAAAGAGATCAATGAGTCTGAGGTAAAAATCGGCGCGGATGAAATTTCCGCGGTGACGCAGCTCTTTACAGAGCCGTACATGGTCGAGTTCCTGCTGCACAACACGCTGGGCGCATGGTGGGCTGGCAAGCGTCTGACAAGCCACGAGCGGGAACAGGCAGTTTCTGAAGATGAACTCCGCAAGTGGTTGGCATTGCCTGGTGTGAACTGGAACTATCTTCGCTTCGTTCGTGGAGACGATGGCAAGGGTGGTCCCTGGAGGCCTGCAGCTGGAACCTTCGACGGTTGGCCTAAAGCCGCCAAAGAGATCAAGGTTATGGATCCGTGCTGCGGGTCCGGGCACTTCCTTGTGGCGGCGCTGCATCATCTCGTGCCGATGCGTATGACTGAGGAAGGCCTGTCGGCGGCCGAAGCAGTTGATGCAGTGCTGCGCGACAACTTGCACGGACTGGAAATCGACGAGCGGTGCTGTCAGATTGCAGCGTTCGCCCTGGCATTTGCCGCCTGGACCTATCCGCACGCATCAGGCTACCGGCCGCTACCGGAACTGAACATTGCCTGCACTGGCATCGCTCCACAAGCTACAAAGGAGCAGTGGTTGCAGTTGGCCGAGAAAGCTGCGGCGAAAGGGAAAATGCCTGCTAAGCGAGACCTCTTCGGGAAACAGGATTCCCTGTTGTCGAGCACACTGGCAAATGCTCTGGAGGCACTTTACGATCTATTCGCACAAGCACCGATATTGGGTTCGCTAATCGACCCTCGGCGGATATCGAGGAATCTATATCAAGCAAGCTATGAGTCGCTGGCCCCACTGCTAACCGAGGTTCTTAA
>CAZLHW010000102.1:0-10326 GCA_964559085.1 uncultured Acidobacteriota bacterium
CGTTCAATCCTCAAGTGCTGGTTTGCGGCCTGCACGGCGACGTCTAGATCCTCTGCGGCACCAATTCTCCGGTAGATTTTGAACGGACTCCGGACGGCAGGTTTTTAATTGTGTCCAAAATGGGGCGGGACGAAAACAAAGGCCTGGATCTGTTTGATCTCGCGGCGCGGACTTTCGCCCCGATGTCTCTATCGGCGGAAAAGAAACCGGATTGGGGGGAAGACGCCTGCACGGAATCCATCGGCGGGAGAATCCAGCCTCACGGGCTGTCGCTCTCAAAACGGACAAGCGGTGTATGGCAGTTGTACGTCGTCAATCACGGTGTGCGCGAATCGATGGAAATGTATGAACTGCTGCCGGACGGCGCGAAATGGAAGCTGGCCTGGCGCGGGTGCGTGCCGGCGGGCAAACCATACAATGATGTCGCCTCTCTTCCCGACGGAAGCTTCGTAGCCACGCGGCCGCAGGCCCTGCAAAAGGAAGGGCAGAATCCTTTTGCGGGCGGTCCTTCCGGAAACGTCGCCGTGTGGACTAAAGAAAAAGGGGAACGGGTGCTCCCCGGATCGGAGTACGCATATCCCAATGGGATAGTGGTTTCCGAAAACGGCCGCTATGCTTACATCAGCGGATGGATTAGCCGCGACCTGCACAAGTACGATTTGAAGGCAGAAAAGGAGATCGCAAAATGCGAGCTTCCTTTCATGCCGGATAACCTTACCTGGAAACGGGACGGCAAAATTCTGGCCGCGGGCGTCAAGGGCGTAAGCGGCAACTGCCCCAAGGATTCCCAGCATCCCTGCATCCAGGGCTTCATGGTGGCGGAAGTCGATCCGGAAACCCTGGAGCACCGGGTTCTGTATGACAACAACGGCAAAGCACTGATCAACGGCGTCTCGGTCGCCATAGACGCCGGCGATGCTTTCTATGTCGGATCCTTCCAGGGCGACCGTGTAGTGAAAGTGCCTCGATAGAGTGCTTACAGACCGCCGGTGTGCGCATTGTACTTAATAGCGCCTGTTTTCCGGTCGCGGGAATAATGTTTGAAAAATTCCCACGCGATTTTGCCGTATTCCGGATAGAGCGCGTGTTGGAGATTCATCGTGTAAGACAATGCAACCATGGGAACGCCGGCGGCATCATTGAGATACCAGCGATAGCTGTCATACTCGCCGTTGAGCTTCACGCGCACCATTCTGTCCGCTTTGAATCCATTTACGGGATAGTTCTTGAAATCGTAGGCATCAATCCGTTTCATGCCGTTATAGCCCAGGAACAGGTTCAATTGCGTCTGGTACCCGACGGCAATCCTGCCGTTGACTTGATCGAACGCGCCCCCCAAATCAAAGGAAGACGTGGTAAACATCACCGGCAGACGTGCTTTCTGTAATCGCTCCGCCTGTTCCGGCGTCCCGGTATACGGAGCCGCCGCCATCGGAACAGCCGCGGCGAATATCAACGGATTCCCGGCGATCGCACGCAGCGTTGCGGCGCCCCCCATGGAATAACCGGTGACATAAACGCGCGACGGGTCCAATGCCGGATATGTCTTCAGCATGTATTGCACCAATTCGGGCAATGCATCGGCCAACACGCCGGCAATGCTTTGATGTTCCGGAGCCACTATGGCGAAGCGCTCGGAGCCGGCCAGCGGCAGCAAACCGATCTCTTCCACAAACTGGCGGGGATCGTCTCCGCCCCCATGATTGGCAAGGATCAACGGCACAGTGCCGGGGGGAGCTGTGTTCTGAAGCACTTCCTCGGGCAAATATTCAAACCATGTCTGCAGATATTCGCCATTCGATGCCTTTATTGCGTTGAATCGCTCTTCGCTGCGCCCGATCACATGAATGCCGTCCCGCGTGACACCGTTGATCACGGCGTTGCGTTCGCATAGCGACAGAGGCGCTTGGTCCATGCTGTAGCCCTGATAAGGTGTGGAGGCGCTGTGGAGCCCCGGCCTGCCCACCGGAACGCGCATCGCCTTGATAAACAGGTTGTAATAAGCGTCCCGGATATACGCCGCTACATCAGGATTCGGGTCGTCGGCTAAAACCACCCTCCGGAGCGGCAACGACTGGTCAAAATACGCTTCCACGTTGCCGACGATTTCGTGCGCGTTCACATTGTTGGCATGCTTGTACAAGTCCACAACAGCATCCGGCGCATTCACCAGATAGACCGGGACGAGGGCCGCAACACCGCGGCCGGTATCCATTTTGCCGTTTATCAGCAGCATGCCCGCGATTCGGCTTACATAATCGAGAACGCCGGCAACATAGTTGTTGAGATAAGTTGCCCCGCCGTCGATTCCGATGACATAGGCGTAGCCGAAACCGCCGAAGTATTCCGCGTCGGAGTAGCTGATGCTGAACATGCCCGGACCTCGAGCGCCGCCCGCTGCCGGCCTTTCCCCCGCTTTCTGGGCGAAGATGGCGGTTTGGAGCGCATAATAGTATTTCTGGTCGCCGGCGCCGAAGGCTTTGCCGTCGGCGGGCGTGACCAGGATGACGCTGCCGATCGCCTCATTGATGATTTTGATCAATCCCAGGTCTTTCAGGTATTGCAGCGCGGCATCTTTGTCCGCAAAGGTTTTCTCTGCAAAAACAAGAATGTCCGTATTAAGCCGGGCGGCTGCGCGTCCGCCGTACAGGTTCGGCGATCGATAGATGAATGTGGTTCCCTCAGGGTATCCGTCCAGAACGGGATGGGATTTGAACGTTCTTCCCTTATTGCCCTCCAAAGACGCAACAGCCACCGGCCCGCTTTTGCGGGCCTCCTCGAGCGTCTCGAACGTCGTCTGATTTTTCTGGCTTCCTGAATAGTCCAGCGCAAAAGTCGTGGAAGAAATTGCCACGACAACAAATGCCTGCATGAGCAGCATGAACTTGTTTTTCCTATGCATGATTTCATTCTCCTTGCCGCGGCTACCGGCGACTGTCGGTTGCTGCGGATTATGCCCGGGTTCGGAATCCTTTTATTTCCTCAATCATCAATTTCGTTTGCCTGCGGTTTGCAGTGCAAATTTAAACATTGCGGTGCCTCGTGGAAATCCTGCCGGCCTGACCAGCTCTAATCGATTGCGGCAAGCACATCGGCGCAGAACTTTGTAATTGCAAATCCTGGTCACGAATCGAAACCGCGCCGCACGATCACGATCCTGCGTGATGGAATAATCATTGCATACTGTCCCTGGCCGCCGCTCGGCGAATAGGCTTCGTTCGGCAGCCCATCCATGCCTCCGTACAACCAGAACTGGCCGCCGTAACGCGCGCCGTTGCCTTCAGGTTGAACGGGGGCCGGAGTAGACACGAACTGGGTCCAGCCTTCAGGCAAAATGCGTTCGCCGTTCCACACGCCGCTGCATACTGCCACGGCGCGCGTCGCCGCCTGTGAGACTGCCTGCCTGCGCGGCGTCGGGCCGCCGCTCGAACCGAGCCCGAATACAGCCTGATTTGCTCCAGGCGCGGCCGGGACTTCGGGATTATTCTGCGCTTTGGCCGCAAATGCGGCCCAAAGCGTCAGCAACACACAGAGGGAAGCCATTCGACCGATTCGATACATCCCGACCTCCTGGTCTCCGGACAGGCTTTCATTGCAGATCCATGGCTAAACAGGATCACGCCGCCGGATGCAACGGTTCCGCGTTTTCTGGCCAATCCCTGCCGGAAATGTATTATATTTGCATTTTGTTTGTATTTTAATTGCATTTTTCGAAGTGTTCCGGAGGCCCGATGCAACTGTATTTCTCAGACGAAACAAAGTCACCATTGAAGTCAGGCAGAGCTGTTTTGATTGTCATTGGGTTGCTTGTCTGCGCCACGGGCCCTGCCATGGCGCAGGTTTCCAAGCCCGGCGCCTACAATGGATACTCCGCCATGACTTACGATGAAACCGTCCGCAGTTCCCAATATGTATCCATGCGGGACGGCACGAAATTGGCGGTGGATCTATTGAGGCCCGCGAAGGACAAAATTGCCGTAAGCACTCCTTACCCGGTGCTCTGGCTGTACAACTGGGGTGGAAGGGCCGTTGGCGGAACGCACGCGGTTGACCATTATGCCGAGATTGTAAAATACGGGTACGTTGTTGCATTCGCCGATGCCCGAGGCACCGGCGCTTCCTTTGGATCCATGATTGGAAGCTACGCCCGCATTGAAGCGCAGGACGCGTATGACCTGACGGAATGGCTTGGCACGCAGCCCTGGAGCAATGGGAAAGTCGGCATGATGGGGTGTTCTCACAGCGGGCAGATAGAGTGGCTCGCGGCTGCGATGCAACCGCCGCATCTCAAGGCGATCTTCCCCCAATGCTACAGCTTTGATTATTACTTTGGAAAATCCCAGGGCGGCATTCCGGGAACGTTCCGCTCGGGAACCTCGTACGACCGTGAAAAAACCTCCGCCCCGGTCGATGAGGACCCTGCGGGCGTCCTGCGCGACGAAGCAGTTGAACAACACAAGAAGGGCCTGTCGGATCATGCCGTATTCCATCCGCTCCCTTTCCGGGATAGTTACTCTTCAATTACAAAAAGCAAGGCATGGGAAGAAGCCAGTCCCGCAACCTACCTCAAGGACATCCAGAAAGCCGGCATCCCCGCTTATCAGTGGGCAAGCTGGAACGATCTGCTTACAAAAGTCATGCGCGATGCCTTTTTATTTCGCGCCAACGTAAAAAGCGCTCGGAAAATAACCGTGGGGCCGCTCGGGCACTGTGGGTTCGGCAACTTTGATATTCTTACGGAAGAACGCCGCTGGTTCGATTACTGGCTGAAGGACATTCAGAACGGCATTATGGATGAGCCTCCCATCTACTTTAATACGATCAACGCGCACGCAGACCGGGCATGGAGATACTCGTGGACTTGGCCTTTGCCGAACGAGAAGCGAGTAACCTATTATCTGGAACAGGGTCCGTCGGGCAGTGCAAACCCTGGAGTGATAGACGGCATTCTGACTCCGTCCGCCCCGAGGAATCGGTCGGCAAAAGACAGCTACGCGGCCAATTACACAATTACCGAAGCCACACGCGATTCCCAGGGCATTACCTACACCACCGAGCCGTTACCATCCGATATGGAACTGGTCGGGTATGTGAAGGTTGACGTGTGGGCGTCTTCTTCCGCCGTGGATCAGGATTTCTTTGCCTTTTTGGAGGACATCGACGGCGCGGGAAAAGCCGTGGTCGTCACGCAATTTCAATTGAGAGGATCCCATAGAGCCCTGAGCAATCCCTTCTTCGATAATCTGGGGCTTCCATGGCGAGCCAACCGCAAATCAGAAGCCGCTCCGTTGCCGCCGAACCAGCCGGTGAAACTCGTCTTTGATCCTTTGCCGGGCTCCTATGTTGTAAAGACCGGCCACCGAATCCGGCTGGCGATTGTCAACGCTTACCCCAGATTCGGATTCCTCGATCCACCGGGCGCAAAGGTAAGTATTTACCGCGATGCGTCACATGCTTCCAGCATTTCTTTGCCTGTTATCTCCGATCCAATTAGGGTCAATGTTGAAGTTCAGTCTGAAATCCTTGGACCCGCAAGCCGGGGACATTTCAGCCTCCGCATTACACCGCCTTCCGGTCTTGGCAAAGGATACCGGGCAGAAGATATGGATGTCGACACTTTGTTGTGTAACGGATTCCGCGCCGTGAGTGTGCGTCAGAGCCGCAATGCTCTGATAGCGGAATTCCCGAGACAGGCGCTGGGCACTCCATCGGCGACGCATCCGGTCAGGCTCGACGTAACGGGAAATTTTCATTACGACATTCCTTTTAAAGGCAGCAAGACAGTACACGATTTGAAGCCACGAAAACAAAAATGATCCGCTTCAGGAGTCGGATGCTATGAAAAAGAGGGTGTTTCTATATACTTGGTCCATTCTGGCCGCGGTGAGTGCGTTGCCTGCTTTTGCGCAAAAAGAAGGGATCCGGAAATCGACCGTCAACGCGGAACATCATTCAAGACCGACGATTCCTGTCTGGCCCGGAATAGCGCCGGGGTCCGAGGACTGGACCTTCAGCGAACGGGTCACAGAAGGGCCCGGCGGCTCGAAAGTCTATTCCAACGTCGTGAATCCCACACTCACGATCTATCTTCCGGATAAAAGCAGGGCCAATGGATTGGCTCTCATACTGTGTCCGGGAGGGGCCATGCGCATGCTGGGTTTCGCCGAGCCGGAGCAAACCGCAGAGTGGCTAAACACCAAGGGCATTGCCGCCTTCATTCTCAAATATAGGGTAGTACCGGATACGCCGGCGGCCGCGGGCGCTGCGCCTTCTCATGCCCCCTCGCCTTCGGGAGTCCCGCAAAAAAAAATGCTCATGGGTATGGGCAAGGAACTCTCGTTCAGAGAAATTCTGAACCGGCGCGGCAATGCGAATCCGGCGCCGGATAATCCGGAACATCTCAAGGTAATCCGAATGGCGATAGCGGACGCGCAACAGGCCATTCGCATACTCAGGCGCGATGCGGCCAAGTACGGCATTGATCCGAAACGGATCGGCATTCTGGGCTATTCCGCGGGAGGCGGCGTCGCGATAGGGACTGCCGTGACGGAATCCTCAGACGCCTATCCCGATTTCGTCGCCACTATTTATGGCCCCTCACTGGTTGACGTCACCGTTCCTCCGCAGGGAGCCCCATTATTCATAGCCGTGATGGATGGCCATTTCAATGTGACGAATGGATGCGCGGCGCTTTTCGCACTCTGGAAGGAAGCCAATCGTCCGGTTGAACTCCATGTTTATGACCATGGATACGGACCCGCCTCCGGGATGCCGGTCGGGACATGGACCGATCGTCTCTATGATTGGCTGGTGGCAAGAAAGCTGATAGCCGAATAACGCGCCGGCCCTGCTTTTAACCTGTTCTTTTGCGGACACCCCGATGATGCCAAAAGCAGAATCGGCGGGCCGGGTTTTGTCCGTCGATTCTGCCCTGCGCGCGGCTTTTTGTGCCGCCGATTTATTCCCAGCCGGTGGGCGAATTGTAAGGCGCCATGATGCCGATTGCTTCAATTTCGTGAATCTTGCCGCCCCATATTTTGTAGATGTGCATTGCCGGCATATCAAAGGGTTTCTGATTGGACATGTCGGATTCCGTCCGGTCCGGGTTGCCGAAAATTTTGAATTTTTTCTGCGTCATCGGATGACGGAAGTGTGAAAAACCGATTGCCAGTCCCGTAACGGTGTCCGCAATAACCACGCGGCGATTGTCAATCGACTCAATGTACTGAAACGTTCCGGAGCTGATCTGCGTCGTGCAATCCTGCATGCCCTGCAAGCCCGGCTGCGGCGCCGCTGTGCCGGGGATTGAGACTCCCCCCAGCGCGGGGCCGCCGGACGGCGCCGTACGCATACCGTTTTCATGCCGCTGGCAATCGGATGCAAACGGAGCGAGGTTGCCGTTGTTGTTGTCGAGCGCATCATAATAGGATTTTGCAATATAGATCAACCGGCCGTGAGAATCCGCGTATTCATAGGGCACTTCCAAAAGAAAGGCCGGACGATGTTTCTTTAAATTCGGGTTCTCGGGATTTCCCATCGGATTGTTTTTATCCAGCACCATCACCAGATGCTCGGCCTCGACAATCTTGCCGTTCACCACCTTCAGCCGGAAACCCACCTGCGCGGGTTTCTGATCGCTGCTCATGACCACCAGGCCTCCGACTTCCTGGGTGATCGGGTCCGCGGCCACGATCTTGTAATCCGACGGCAGGCCGGAAGCAGTTTTCCATAGGCCCTCGTCGAGCTTTATGCGTTTCACGTTCTCCACTATTTTTATGCCGTCGGCAAGCGGCACTCTTGCAGGATCGTGCGCCACCATTGCAGCCAGATAATCATCCGCAAGCTTTAACAGCGCGGCGCGGTTCAATCCGGCGTCGGCCGCCTGCAGCATCACCGCCGCTGCAAACAGCGCTACCGCGCCCAGCATTGAAAATCTAATTCTTTTCTTCATTCGATCTGCTCCCAGCAATACGATTTTAAGTTCAAGATTCATTTTGCGTGCTTTCTGCAGCGCAGAACGCAACGGCGGGCTACTGTATCACAGGTGCAAGCGCCGAAAAAACAGTGCTTATTTTGAATCCACCGAAGGCGCACCGTGCCGCGGCACGCGCGTTCAGCGATGGGACATGATGCTTTCAGCCCGGCCCGCGGGGGGCGCTGCGATCCGATGTCGCCTGCAGCAGATGGATGCCGCCGGCGAGAATTTCAACGGCAGAACAGCCCTATTCGCAGGCACGCTTCTAAAACATGCCGTTCGGATTGGCCGCCTTGACAGGAACCTCCTGAATCGCATCCCAGTGTTCCACGACCTTGCCGGAGTCATCGAAACGGAAACAGTCGAAAATCGCCCGGCCCGGCGTATTGGGAATCCGGATGGAATGCACATGCAGAATCACGTAATTTCCGTCAGCAAAGATGCGCTTCACCTCGCTGCGCGATTGGGGAAAGTCTCTTTTCAACATGGCCAGAAAAGCCTTGAAGCCTTCTTTGCCGTCTCCCACCAGCGGATTATGCTGTGTATAGTCGGCCCCGAGGTACCTGGATGCCGCTTCGTAGTCTTTTTTGTTGATCGCAAAATCATAGAACTCGAGCGCCGCCTTCTTATTTCTCTCCATGACGTCTCTTGAAACCGGCGCCGGTGAAAATGGGGCACGCTTTGCCTGAGGAAGCACCGCGCCTGACAATCCCAGGACAACAGAAACCAACACAACAGAAAGCAGGATAGGTCTTGCCATGTTTAACCTCCCGAAAGTATTCTGGACGCAAAGGCTGCCGATGCGAGGCGCGCGCTGCCCGCACCCCTTTTTGTGGACACATTCCCGAATCGGCGCCGATCCTTTGAACCCGATTATGCTACAGGCGGAAAACGGCGGCCACGGAATTCCCACATCGCTTTCTGCTATTACTTGACCAGGTAGGCGTCGTAAATCACCGCAGTGCGCAGGCGCATGCCGGCGCCGATTCCTATGGCTCGATTCAGCCATTGATATTCGGCGCTTCCGGTTTCGAACTGGATATAAACACGAAAGTAATACTTGTTGGGATCCACAGGATTCCCCTTGGCCACTTCGGCCATAACATCGGCGGGGCCGTAGCGGAATCCGCGGGTCTGTATATAAATCAGCGCTCCATCATTTGTTTTAAGCGCATAGCGGGTATCCAGGTAAGCAAGGCCGTCGGCCGAAACCATTTGCCAATCGGCGCCGTTGTTAAGGATTGTGCCGTTCAGGCGCGGCCCGGCAAATTTGCCTCCCGTGATCGGAATGATACGGCGTCTCCCCACGCTTTCAATCTGGCCCAATTCCAGCACGGGAGCGTCGAGCGCAACCTCAAAACGGGCCATGAACTCCAGGCCGGGCTTGGGCGGTTCGAATAGAGGCCTCTCTGTCCCGGTCTGTGCGGCCGCGTTCAACGCGGACAAAACGAACACACAACCCGCGATCCAAGCAAACAGCATCACTTTTTTCATAGGATTTCATGCTCCGCACATGGGCATTTTCCCTTCTATATGATTGCGATTCTTCGCGTCCTTTGCGTCTTGGCGGTTATGCCGAATCAGCCGCAAAGACGCAAAGAGCGCAAAGAAAAGCGCACATAAACACCGGAAGCTATGGAATCATCTTTTTTTCATACTTCCATTTCTCGTCTTTGCAGAGACCGCACGACGGGCCGGAAAACATCTTTCCGGCGGTTTCGTCTTTTTTCAACTGCCATTGCAGCCAGGCCACGGCAACTCTCCCGAATTCGCCCCCATTCGGTTGATTATAGGTTCCTCCGTGCCCCACATCGAGGTTGGCCATGGCAACGGGGACTTTATCGATCTTCGCGAAATCATCCATACCGTTCGCATACGCAATGTCTTTCTCTCCTCCATTGATGTAGATAACAGGAGAGTGCAGCTTTTGGAGGATATCTTTTCCGAGGGACATGGCGCCTCCCATCGCGGGCATTTTTGGCGCTCCTCCGGGCGCCGCGCCGCCGGGCATTCCCGTTTGCGGCCCGCCCGCTTTGGGTGCGCCGCCCGGCGGCATTCCTGTTTTCGGCTTGGATCCCGGAATCACTACGCCGCTATCCATGACAAGCGTCGTCGTCACACGCGGGTCCGGCGATACTTCCAATGCCTGCAGCCCGCCGCAGCTGTGGCCGAAAACGGCAAACTTTGACGGGTCCAGTTTCTGATAGTACTTGCTGTCCCGGCGTTTATTCTCCGCTGTCGCCCAATCCAGGGCATCCAGCAATTGGGAAGATTTCGTACTGCCGCCCGCGCCCATGCCGCCACGGCTGGCTGTGTCGCCCGACGTGTAGGGCCCAATCGCCAAAACCAGG
>CAZLHW010000103.1:0-3022 GCA_964559085.1 uncultured Acidobacteriota bacterium
ATAGCCATCGACTCGCACTTTCGATTACACCCTCGGTCTGGAGATAGAGATGCTTTTACGGGAACTGCGCTGATCGAAAGGAACATTTTGAGATAGAGGAAACTGATGCTATTGTCTAGGAAAACCATCTATGGTGCGGGTTGAGGTATTTTTAATTTTGTTGTTGGCGCGGTTCGTGTTTCGCGGTTGGAAGCCGCGCTATTTGTGGCAATTTTAGTTTGGGGTGTTCAGGGGCTTTTATGCTTTTTGTTCGTTCATCCCGTCGACTCCTGCGGCAATTTATTACCCCGGTCCTCTTTATCATTCTTTCGGCCATTCCAGGGATCGTGCGCGCCGTGGACCGGACGGATATCAGCTGTTCGGGCTGCCATACGACTCCCGGGCTGAATACGCTGCTTCCGGACGGGGAGACGCTTCAACTTACCATTAATGTCGAAGGATTGAAGCATTCTGTTCACGGCACGCTGCACTGCACATCCTGCCACACCGGGATACGGAAATATCCGCATCCGAAAATTACGGCTGCGGACCGGCGCGATTACCAGATGCAGAATAGCAGGCAATGCGAGTCCTGCCATAAACAGCAGTCTCAGCTGGAACAGGATGGGAATCATGCGCGGGCGTTGGCGGCGGGCAATCGGAACGCCGCCGTATGCATCGATTGCCACGGCAGCCATGAGGTCGCGCGGCCCGACCAGCCGAAGCACAGGCTATCCACCAATTGCGGCCAATGCCATGGAGGCATCTACCAGCAGTATCTGTCGAGTGCACACGGCAGGTCGCTTCTGGCAGACAGCAACCCGGATGTGCCCGTCTGCACGGATTGTCACGGCGGGCATAATCAGGAGGATCCACGGTCTCAGTCCTTTCGACTGAAATCGCCCCGACTTTGCGCGAGATGTCATGCGGACGCAAAATTAATGCGCAAGTACGGCATTTCACCGGATGTTTTCAATACCTACGTGGCGGATTTCCATGGTTTGACGATAACGTTGTTTGAAAAACAACATCCGGAGCAGCGGGTGAACACAGCAGTATGCACGGATTGCCATGGCGTTCACGATATCCGGCGGACCGCCGATGCCGGCTCTGCGGTTATTAAAGAAAATCTTGCAAACACATGCCGGAAATGCCATCCCGACGCCAATGCAAGTTTTCCGGACAGCTGGGTCGGGCATTTCCCGCCGACGCGCGACCGATACCCGCTTGTGTATTTTGTAACCCTGTTTTACAAATTTCTCATACCAATCACGATCGGCGGAATGGCGCTGTTTGTTGTTGTTGATTCCGGCGGCCGTATCCTTCGATGGATTCGCAATAAACGCGCATGAAGGGCAAGGAGTATCCATCGCATGAGCGGAGATGAAAGAATGCAGGCCGATTGCCGGGTCCCCACCCGGTTTACGGTATCGCAACGCCTCGAACACATGGTGCTGGCCCTGTCTTTCACGATGCTGAGCGTGACAGGCCTGGTGCAGAAGTACCCGATGCGGCCCGTGTCGGATTACCTGATGACTCTGATGGGGGGAATCCAATCGACGCGTGTGTTGCATCGTGTGGCCGCGGTCGTGTTTGTCCTGCTCGGCGTATATCACGCCCAGGCCGTTGGCTATAAATATTTTGTGCGTCGTGTCGCCATGACCATGATGCCGACAATCAGGGATCTGCTGGACGGATTTCGCTGGATCCGTTACAGCCTTTTCCTGCGCAAAGATCCTCCCCGCATGCCGCGATACAATTTTGCGGAAAAGCTGGAATATTGGGCTCTGATCTGGGGCGGCATCATTATGGTGATTACGGGCTTCATGCTGTGGAACCCGTTGATGACCACGCTGTTTCTCCCCGGCCAGGTTATCCCTGCCGCCAAGGCAGCGCACGGAGGAGAAGCTGTTCTTGCCGTTTTGGCCATCATCGTCTGGCACTTCTACCACGTCCACGTCAAGGTTTTTAATAAAAGCATGTTTACGGGAAAACTTACCCGGCACCAGATGGAGGAAGAGCACGGCGAGGAATGGAGCGAAATTAACAACGGTGCAGCACCCCTGATTCAGGAGCCCGGCTCCCTGCGCCGCAGACAGATGCTGTTCATGCCGGTTGCCGCGGTTGCCGCGGCGCTTGGCATATGGGGCATCTATTGGGCCGCCACGGCTGAGGCAACCGCGGTATCATCCGTGCCGATGCAGGTTTATAAAACCCCGATCTACAGCCCGGTAATTCCGCCCGCTCCCGAGTCCTCCAGGCGTGCTGATCTTGCGGCTCGGGCATTCCCCAGGCGGTCGCGGGACACGAAAAATGCGATGCGTGTCACGGCAAGACAGGCATGAAGCCTGTGCCGGCGAATCATGAAGGGCGTCCCATCGAATCGTGCCGGGTTTGTCATAAACCTTTGCCTTTGCCGAAAGCGAAGATGCCTGTTGAAGAGAAGAAAGCGGCCGGCGGCCCCAAACCCATCCCGCACCCGATTGAGGCCGCGCCTTACACGAATTGCGTCAACTGTCATGGGGCGGGAAAGATCAAACCGTACCCCGAAAACCATGCTGCTTTTCCTGTAGAAAGCTGTGCCGCCTGCCACAAGGCGCCGTCATCGAAATGAGCCGGATCCGGATTATTGCCTGCCCCGACGGCGGGCGTCCGGAGTACGACGCGGTTTGCGAAGAGAATTGCGCAGGGATTGCAGTTGTGCCCTTGCCGCTTCGTGGTCGAATTGCTGATCCGTAGGACCGAAGCGAATTGCGTTGTACATTTTTGTCAAAGCGAGAAAAGGGATTCGGGCGGGATGCGGTCCCAGGCTCAACGCAAATTCCAAGGGGGTCTGTCCGCGATCCGGCAGGAACCCCCGGTCGCCAAGCAGGGCCAAAGCTTCCCGGTAAAAGCTGGACGCGGCAACCCTGGGATTTCCCCGGTGCCAGGATCGATAAATCCAGCCGCAGAATCGCCGCCGCCAGCGGCCGACCAGCACACCCGCTGCAAGAGAAAGTATTGGCAGCGCCCAAATCCAATTTTTGCCGCCAGCCGCAAGGAA